>CAYUBS010000095.1:0-11692 GCA_964443145.1 uncultured Wenzhouxiangellaceae bacterium
AGCAATGCAGTTGCTGGACGATGCCCGGGCCATGCAGCAGGCAGGCGCCCAGATGTTGGTCGTTGAGTGTGTTCCGGCAACACTGGGCAGCAAACTCTCCGGGGCGGTGGATATTCCGGTCATCGGAATTGGCGCCGGCGCAGATTGCGACGGACAGGTGCTGGTCATGCACGATATGCTGGGCCTTGGAAGCAGGGTGCCTAAATTTGTGGCCAATTTCATGTCTTCAGGCGCCTCGATTCAGGGTGCATTCGAAGCCTACGTGCTGGCTGTCAGGGAGGGTCGCTTCCCGGCGAAGGAGCACGAATACTAAATGCAGCAGATTGAAAGCCGCGAGCAGGTGCATTCAATCACGCGTCGCTGGCGGCGCGAGGGACTGCGAATTGCACTTGTTCCAACCATGGGAAATTTACATGCAGGACACCTGGCCCTGGTAGAGGCTGCCAGGCAGGCTGCAGACCGCGTGGTCACAAGTATCTATGTAAACCCCACCCAGTTTGGTGAGGGTGAAGACTTTGCCAGTTACCCCCGAACTCTGGACGCCGACCGCGAGTCATTGCGACAGGCCGGCTGTGATCTGCTGTTCGTTCCCGATCATTCCATCATGTATCCGGCCGGGTTAGACGATGCTGTGCGGATATGTGCCACTCCTTCGCTTGCGGGGGTGCTGGAGGGTGAGCGTCGCCCGGGTCACTTCGATGGCGTCGTCTCGGTGGTTGCCCGCCTGTTTAACCTGGTTGGCCCGGACTGCGCTTATTTCGGAGAAAAGGACTATCAGCAATTGTTGGTTATCAGGCAAATGGCTGGTGACCTGGGTTATGGGATACGTATTGAGTCTGTGCCAACGGTTCGGGAATCCAGTGGCCTTGCGATGAGTTCCCGTAATAACTACCTGCAACCGGCACAGAAAGAGGCGGCTGCCGCACTCAACCAGACGCTGATGGAAGCTGCGGCAAAGGTAGGTCGCGAGGCGGTTGACCCCGGGTTGGCCGAGAGAGAAGCCGAGGCACATTTGCTGAGCCTGGGAATGCCGGTTGATTACGTGGCTATCCGCCGCTCCGATAACCTGGCTAAACCGGATGACGAATGTGTTTCTCTTCGGGTTTTAGCAGCGGCCTGGTGCGGTCAGACCCGACTGATTGACAACGTTGAGATAAAGAGTGTTGGCATTTTGCCTCTTTAGTGGTATTATTACCACCAACCTTGCTTAAACGGCGACGTTTTACAAGGTTTGTAGGGCGCGAAAGACGGGTACATCACTCCAAAAGTCTGCCTCTCCTCTTAACCGGGGAGAGGTTTTTTTTTGCCTGAACTAACGCTTTCCCAGAACACCCAATAACCTGCAAACCGCGTAGCTAAGCGGGTTTTTCTTGAGTTTTTACCAGGGTTCGGCACGCCTTCCCGCCGAGCGAGGAGAGTGCTTCAAGTCTCTTTGCGGGGGTAAGTCGTTACTCAAAAAACTGCTCGAGGGGTGCATGAACGAAGGCTCGCCTGTCCGACATCACTCCAGTGTGGTGTTGTAAATATGCAACAAAAGCGGCGGGTGTCTACTTCCGCTTGATCGCTCCCAGTATCCCTCTCATGATCTCCCGTCCCAGCGTTGTGCTAATACTGCGCAGGAAGCTTTTCACAGCTGCTTCCGTGGGTGTCTGACGATTGCTGCGCCGCTTGGCCGGCTTGGTTTTTGCTGATTCGCGCTTCGTCTTTGCTTCGGCATTTGCTTCGGCCTTTTCTGCCTCCAGTGCCGCCTTTTCAGCCCTCTCTTGCAGAACCTCTGCGGCCGACTCCCGGTCGAGTGTCGTGTCGTACCTCGTGCCCACCGGGCTACGGGAACGCACATCAGCACGCTCCTGGTCTGTCACCGGTCCGATCCGCGAAGTGGGTGGCCGGATCAGGGTTTTGTCGACCATTCCGGGCACGCCCCTGGCCTGCAAGGTCGAGACCAATGCCTCACCTACACCCATCTGGGTAAATGCAGTTTCAGTATCCAGGTTCGGGTTAACACGAAAAGTTTGTGCGGCGGCCCGGATGGCTTTCTGTTCACGGGGTGTGTAAGCACGCATGGCATGCTGGATACGGTTACCCAGTTGCCCGAGCACCGTGTCCGGAACGTCCAGGGGATTTTGCGTAACGAAGTAAACGCCCACGCCCTTGGAGCGAATCAGGCGAACGACCTGCTCGACTTTCTGCAGCAGGGCCCTGGGTGCGTTGTCAAACAACAGGTGTGCTTCGTCGAAGAAAAATACCAGCCGGGGCTTTTCAGGATTACCGATTTCGGGGAGTTCTTCAAACAGTTCGGACAGTAGCCAGAGCAGGAAAGTCGCATACAAGCGGGGCTTGTGAACGAGTTTGTCAGCCGCCAGCACGTTGATTACGCCGCGGCCACTCAGGTCGACCCGTTGAATATCTGCAAGGTCCAGTGCCGGTTCACCGAAAAAGTTTTCCGCACCCTGCTCATCCAGCATCAGCAAGCGGCGCTGAATGGCAGCTACCGAGGCAGCACTAATATTTCCGTATTGCTTCGAAAAGAGCTTCGCGTTTTCGGCGACGAAGCGCAGCAGGGCGCGCAGGTCCTCCAGGTCGAGCAACAGCAGGCCTTGTTCGTCCGCAATGCGAAAAGCTATATTCAGGATGCCTTCCTGCGTATCGTTCAGCTCCAGCAGATTGGCCAGCAATAACGGCCCCATTTCCGAGATGGTAGTCCTGACCGGGTGGCCGCTCTTGCCAAAGATGTCCCAGAACACGATCGGCCAGCCGCTGGCGGTAAAATCATCGATACCGATTTTTTCAAGCCGTTCGTCGATCTTGGGGTGCGGTGAGATGGGTTGGCTCAAGCCGGACAGGTCGCCTTTTACATCCGCAAGGAATACGGGTACGCCGATGCGTGAGAACCCTTCTGCCAGAACTTGCAACGTGACGGTCTTACCGGTACCGGTTGCGCCGGTGATCAGGCCGTGGCGGTTACCAAAAGAAGGCAGCAGGTACTGGAGGTTTTCGCCTTTACCGATAAGGATTGGATCAATTTCACTCATGAAGGGGTCTTTCCTATGCAGGGGGGGTCGGTTAAGCTTCCTGTCTTATCTTTTCTAATTGTTAACGGAACCACAAGTATATGGCAAAGACGCCCTACAATCCTGGTGAAATAGAACCAAAAGTCCAGGAACAATGGGAACGCGATGACGCGTTTCGTGCGGAAGAAAAAGAGGGCGCAGAAAAGTTCTATTGCCTCTCCATGCTGCCGTATCCTTCCGGCGCCCTGCATATGGGCCACGTGAGAAACTACACGATTGGTGATGTGATCAGTCGCTACCACCGTATGTGCGGCCGTAACGTGCTGCAGCCGATGGGCTGGGACGCATTCGGCCTGCCCGCAGAAAACGCGGCGATCAAGAACAATACCGCGCCGGCCAAGTGGACTTACGCCAATATCGAAAACATGCGCGAGAAGTTCAAACGGCTCGGTTTTGCCTACGACTGGACCCGTGAAGTCACCACCTGCAAACCGGACTACTACCGCTGGGAGCAGCAGATGTTCACGCGCCTGATGCGCAAGGGCATGGCCTACCGCAAGGACTCCGAGGTGAACTGGGACCCGGTAGACCAGACGGTTCTGGCCAATGAACAGGTTGTTGATGGCCGTGGTTGGCGTTCGGGGGCCGTGGTCGAGCGTAAATCGATCCCCCAGTGGTTTTTAAAGATTACCGACTATGCGGATGAATTGTTGCAGGGTCTGGACGAGCTGGAGGCGTGGCCCGATGCCGTCAAAACCATGCAGCGCAACTGGATCGGACGGTCCGAAGGCGCCGAATTTGAAATGGTGTTATGCGATTCGCAAGGCCGGTTGGACGAACAGGGCCGTGCAGTAAGGGTGTTCACGACCCGCCCGGATACCTCGTTTGGCATGACCTATGCTGTACTCGCACCGGAGCACCCACTGGTCACGGATATTGCCACAGCCGAGCAGGCGTCGGCCGTTTCCGACTTTGTGACCCAGGCCGGCCTGGCTACCGATGAAGATCGGCTGGCGGTTGATGGTGGTCTCGAAAAACGGGGTGTGTTCACCGGCGCTTACCTGTTTAATCCATTCACGCGCAAGCCGGTGCCTTTGTACCTGGCGGACTATGTGCTGATGGGGTATGGCACGGGCGCCATCATGGCGGTTCCAGCCCAGGACCAGAGGGATTGGGATTTTGCGGTCAGTCATAAGCTGCCCATCGTTCGGACAGTGGCTCCACCCGACGACTGGGAAGGTGAGGCCTGGACCGGAGATGGTCCGGCGATCAACAGTGAGTGGCTTGATGGTCTGGAGGTTACGGAGGCCAGGGAGAAGGCGACTGCCTGGCTGGAGTCTGAAGGCCTTGGCGAGCGTAAAGTAAACTATCGCCTGCGCGACTGGGGTGTCAGCCGGCAGCGTTACTGGGGCTGCCCGATTCCAGTGGTTTATTGTGAGTCATGCGGCGCAGTGCCGGTTCCCGAAGATCAGTTGCCGGTGGTGCTACCGGAGGACGTCAGCTTCATGGGGGTTCAATCGCCCATCAAGGCAGACCCTGAGTGGCGTAAGACGACTTGCCCGGAATGCGGGGCTGATGCTGAGCGCGAAACAGATACCTTTGACACGTTCATGGAGTCCTCCTGGTATTACGCGCGTTACTGCTGCCCGGATGCCCAGGACCAGTTGGACGAGCGTGCACGTTACTGGTTGCCGGTCGACCAGTATATCGGCGGCATCGAACACGCCATCCTGCACCTGATGTATTTCCGCTTTTATCACAAGCTGATGCGGGATGCCGGCATGGTGGATTCGGATGAGCCTGTGACCCGGTTACTTTGCCAGGGTATGGTCGTAGCGGACACATACTTCCAGCTGGAAGAGAGCGGTGCAACTCACTGGATCAATTCAGCGGATGTGGATATCGAACGCGATTCCAAAGGTCGCGCCATTGGCGCGAAGCTCCATTCGGACGGCAGTCCCGTGGTGATTGGCGCGGTAGAGAAAATGTCCAAGTCCAAGAATAACGGTGTCGATCCTGAAGGCTTGATGGACCGCTACGGCGCAGACACGGTCAGGCTGTTTTCTGTTTCCGATTCACCACCCCACCAGTCGCTCGAGTGGTCGGATTCAGGTGTCGAGGGCGCTTCGCGGTTTCTGAAGCGGGTATGGACCCAGGTCACAAACCACATCGAGGCCGGGCCTTGTGAGCCGCTGGATGTGAGCGCGCTGAATGGTGCCCAGAAAGAAATCCGACGACTCTTGCACGATACGATCGCCAAAGTCAGCGACGATATCAGTCGCCGGTACACCTTTAATACAGCGATTGCGGCCGTGATGGAGTTGAGTAACCACCTGGCCCGGTTTGAAGCCGACAGCCCTCAATCACGTGCCGTATTGCAGGAGGCATGGATCAACGTTGTGCGCCTGCTGGCTCCAATCACGCCACATATATGTGATGTCCTCTGGGGTGATCTGGGTGGCGAGGGACCACTGTGCCAGGCGGCCTGGCCGGTGACGGACGAAACTGCCAGGCAACGGACCCAGGTCACCCTGGTTGTGCAGATTAATGGCAAACTGCGGGCGCGCCTGGAACTTGAACCGGGAGCTTCGCAAGAGCAGGCTATGGAGTCGGCGCTTGCGCTTGAAAACGTGCAACGCCATATGGAAGGTAAGGAGATTCGCAAGGTGATTCATATCCCAGATCGTTTACTCAACGTCGTGGTGGGGTGAAGGCATGAACCTTCGCCTGCTAACCGGAATGCTGAGCCTGATTTTGCTGTGTACAGCGTGTGGCTTTCAAATACGTGATGACGTTGAATTGCCGCAGCAAATGGCAAAAACCCAGATGGTGGTTGCTGACGAATACAGCACTCTGGCGCGTCGGGTTCGCGTCATGCTGGAGCAAAATGGCGTGGAGTTCGTCAATGGCGACCAGGCTACGGCCATCCTGGAAATTCCGGTGAACAACGTGGTCACGGATGTCCTGACGATTGGCGACAATGCCCGTGTCAGGGAGTACCGCATCAGCTATACCGTCCGCTTCCGCCTGCTGGATGCAGAAGGCCAGGTGCTGGTTGACTGGCAAAACCTGCGCCAGGCGCGAGAGGTCAGTTTTGATGAACAAAGGATCCTGGCCGGTTCACGGGAGCAGGAGTACCTGGAAAAAGAGTTGGCGGAGACACTGTCCCGCCTGCTGATTTCCCGCCTGGAGTCTGTTCCGGTCGGTGCCGGCTGAGTCCTTATGCCGGTTAAAGCGGACCAACTTCCCGCCCTTCTCTCAAAATCACTGGCCCACGTTTACCTGCTGGCCGGAGCCGAGCCGTTGCTGGTTCAGGAATGCAGGGACCAGGTGATTCAGGCTGCACAGCAGCAGGGTTTTGCCGAGCGCAACGTGCACGATGCCGGTGGGCGCTATGACTGGGGCTTGCTGGCCGAAGATTCAGCGACCCTCTCACTATTTTCCAGCCAGAAAATTATTGACGTTCGCTTGCCGACCGGGCGTCCCGGCCGCGAGGGTTCTGCGGCATTGGTTGAGATGGCACAAGCTCAGGATCCCGACATCCTGCTGATGGTTTCATGCGGAAAATGGGATACCTCTCTGCGCAAGTCGAAATGGGCAACAGAATTGGCACGAGCTGGTGTTTTGGTGGAAATCTGGCCGATTAAGCCGCAACAGTTACCGCAGTGGATTCGCGGCCGCATGAGGAAAGCCGGTCTCGACCCGGAACCGGAAGCAATTGCAATGCTGGCAGATCTTGTCGAGGGCAATTTGCTGGCGGCCCAGCAGGAGATCAACAAACTTGTATTGCTGGAACAGGGCGGGCGTGTAACGGCTGAAGACGTGACCCGTGCGGTAGCTAACAGTTCGCGCTTCGATGCCTTCAGGCTGGTCGAATGTGCCTTGCAGGGCCAGTTGGGCGAGTGCCTGCGGGTAGCTGCCGGCCTGCATCGAACCAATGTGGCGATTCAGCTGGTCAGCGGGGCCCTTTACAATGAACTGACCCTGGCAGATACCGTGCGTTCGGCGCTTGCACACGGACAGGGTGAATCTTCCGTGTTTGGGAGGTTGCGTGTATGGCAGGCCCGCCAGGGTCCGATTCGCCAGGCCACCCGTCGGTTATCGGCTTACGATTTCGGTGAAGCGTTCAGGACGCTTTCCCTGATTGACCGGCAAAGTAAGGGCCGGGCAGCGGGTGACCCATGGCAAACCCTTGATCGACTGCTCTGGCACCTGTGTGACCCGGGTGCGGTCAAGCCGGTCTGAGGGGTGCAAATGATGCAATCAGATTCGGCAGCCCCCGCCGCCATTGGTATTTTTGGTGGCACTTTTGATCCGGTTCATTACGGTCACCTGAGGGCGGCTCTTGAGGCAAAGGAATTTCTGCGGCTGGACGATTTCCGACTACTGCCGGCGGGCACGCCCCCCCACCGTCCGGCCCCGATCGCAGACTCAGGCCAGCGCCTGGCCATGTTAAGGCTGGCGGTTGCTGAATACCCCGGGTTTACGATTGATGAGCGTGAAATACGGCGGGATGGCTATTCCTACATGGTCGACACCCTGCGTGAAATCCGTGGCGAGGCGGGCAATGCACCTTTGCTGCTGCTGATAGGTCAGGATGCCGCAAATGGTCTTGACAGTTGGCACGAATGGCGGGATTTATGCCAACTGGCCCACCTGGTCATCATGCGCCGGCCTGATTCAGCCCTGACCTGGTCCGGTGAACTGCTGCTGGAAATGAAAAATCGGCTGGTCGATAACGCCGAACAGCTCCATGCGCAGGCTGCAGGCCTGGTGTTTCCCCTTGAAATAACTCAACTGGCGATTTCCTCTACCGGCATCCGTCAACAACTGCAGGAAGGGCGTTCACCCCGTTTTCTGCTGCCTGGTGCCGTGATTGACTATATTCAACAAAACCGGCTTTACTTTGCGGGTGCGGTCAGGAAAGGATAAAATCCACAGATTGAAAATCAGGTGATCTCATTTGACCCATAAAACCACTGGCGGCGAATTGACGTCGAACCAACTCAGAGATCTGGTGATCTCAACTCTCGAAGACCTTAAAGCCATCGACATTCAGCAACTAGACGTATCCGGGCAAAGTCCCCTGGCTGATCTGTTTGTGGTCGCTTCGGGTAGCTCCACCCGGCACGTCAAGTCCATGGCTGAAAAGCTGGCCCTCAAAGCCAAGGCCGCCGGAAATCAGCCACTCGGAGTCGAAGGTGAGAGGGAAGGTGAGTGGGTGCTGGTCGACCTCAATGATGTCATTGTGCACCTGATGCTTCCGCAAACCCGGGCTTTTTATAATCTTGAGAAGCTTTGGGAAGCCAGCAGCCAACAGCGCAACGCCGGCCAACCCGCCTGAGTCACTGTAAACCCCGATGCAGTTAACCGTCGCAGCAGTCGGTCAGCGCATGCCGGCCTGGATCCAGACCGGTTGGCAGGAATATGCGCGGCGTTTTCCGCGCGGTATGTCGCTGGTTCTGAAAGAAATTCCCCTGGCAAAACGATCCCGAAATGCTGATGTTGAAAGTTTGAAGTCAGTCGAAGGTGAGGCATTGCTGGCGGCTGTACCCTCCGGTCATCGACTGGTTGCGCTGGATGAGACGGGAAAGCAATGGTCCACGCTGGAACTGGCCAGGCAGTTGGAAAACTGGATGCGTGAGGAACACGGCGTATGTTTTATCGTCGGGGGGCCGGACGGTCTGGCAGATACATGCCGCAAGCAGGCACGGGATACCTGGTCACTTAGCCGACTGACATTGCCCCATCCGTTGGTCCGCACCGTGCTGGCCGAGCAACTCTACCGCGCCTGGACAGTGACTCAAAACCATCCTTACCACCGAAGTTGAGCGTTTGACTATGTCTGGAAAAGAAACCAAGGCCCGGTTGATCCTGGCTTCGGCATCGCCCCGCCGGCACGAGCTGTTGCAACAGCTCGGGGTCGAATTCGAAATTATTGTCGCCGATATCGAGGAAATACCAACTCCCGGTGAACAGCCCGGTGAATTCGTGTTGAGAATGGCACGCGAAAAAGCTCTGGAGGTTCTGCGCAGAGAACAACGCGGCTTACCCGTTCTGGGTTCAGATACGGCTGTCATTCTGGATGGAACAATTCTTGGCAAGCCGGTTGACCGGGCGGATGCCATTCGCATGCTGGGGGCACTTTCCGGCAGAACCCACGAGGTGTTTTCCGCGGTTGCGGTTGCTATTGGCGAGAACGAGGTGTTCGAAGCGCTTAATATCACCCGGGTAACCTTTGCGGACCTGGATCCGGTCTGGATAGAGGCCTATTGCGATAGCGGCGACCCCATGGACAAAGCAGGTGCATATGGAGTGCAGAATAAGGCCGGTGAAAAAATTTCCCGAATCGAAGGCAGTTTTTACGGTGTGATGGGCCTGCCACTTTATGAGACAGCGGAATTACTGAAGCGCGCCGAAGTGATATTCTAGGGTGAGTTTAATTAAGGCAACTCGCTCGTGAGCGAAGACATTCTCATTAATTCCACGCCCTCGGAAACCAGGGTTGCGCTTGTTGAAAACGGCATGTTGCAGGAGGTGTGGCTGGAAAGAGCCAGTCACACGGGCTACAACGGCAATATATACAAGGGACAGGTTTCCAGAGTGCTGCCCGGACTGCAGGCGGCTTTCATCGAGATTGGCCTGGAGCGCACCGCATTTCTGCACGCCCGGGATATGGTGCGACAGGATCCAGTCGCTGCCGGCGACGAATTGCCCTCGGAACCGTTGATTTCGGACCTGTTGCGGCAGGGTGATGAAGTTATCGTCCAGGTCATCAAAGACCCGCTGGGGACCAAGGGCGCCCGCCTGACCACTAATATCAGTATTCCTTCCCGTTTCCTTGTGTTTCTGCCCGATTGCAATGTCATCGGCATCTCTGCCCGGATTGAAGATGAACCGGAGAGGGAGCGCCTGAAAGAACTGGTGAAGACGCTGCGGAACGACGAAAGTGATCACGGTTACATCGTTCGGACCAATGCAGAGGGTGTGCATGATTTCGCACTTTCAGCAGATATGGTCTACCTCGGTAAGGTCTGGCAGGCGATCCATGAGCGTTCATCCACTGCCGGGCCGGCTACCTGCATATTTGAGGATCTCTCGCTGGCACCACGGGCGCTGCGGGACATGATGCATGAAGAAGTGAACCGGGTCCGGATCGATTCCCCCGAGGGATTTGCAAGAACCCAGGATTTCGCAAGGCGTTTCGTACCGGATTGGCTGGACCGTATCGAGGAATATACCGCCGAACGACCGATCTTCGATTTGTTCGGGGTTGAGGATGAAATAGAAAACGCGCTGAAGTCATCGGTGCCCCTCAAGTCCGGTGGTTATCTCGTCTTCGACCAGACTGAAGCCATGACGACCATCGACGTTAACACCGGTGGATATGTCGGTTACCGCAACCTGGAAGAGACGATCTACAAAACCAACCAGGAAGCTGCCCAGACGATAGCCCGGCAGTTGCGTCTCAGAAACCTTGGCGGGATCATCATTATCGATTTTATTGATATGAGCGATCTGGAGCACCGCAGGCAATTGATGGCTTCGTTCCAACGCGCGCTTGAAAGGGATAACGCCAAGACCACGCTGACTGAAATTTCATCACTGGGTCTGATCGAAATGACGCGCAAGCGAACCACGGAGAGTCTTGAGCGTCGGCTTTGCGTGCCTTGCCCCTACTGTGAAGGTAAGGGAACGATTAAGAGTGCAGAAACGGTTTGCCTGGAGATTTTTCGCGAAATCATGCGCTCCAGTCGACAGTTTGAGGCGAGCAAACTGATGGTCGTGGCGTCAACCAAGGTGGTAGAACGAATTCTTGATGAGCAATCATCGACCGTAGCTGAACTTGAAGAGTTGATCGGCAAATCCATCCGCTTCCAGGGAGAGGGCCAGTACGCGCAGGACCAGTACGATGTCGTGTTGCTCTGATTCGCTGGTATGACCACCCCTAAGATCATTTTCCGGCGTACTAAAACGCTGCTCTGGACCGCTTTTTCCATCCTCGTGATCCTGGCGGCGGCGGGCGTAGGGGTCGGCCAACTCCTGATGCCTTACAGCGATCGCTACCAGCCGCAACTGGAAGCCTGGTTATCGAAAGAATTTGGCCGACCGATCCAGTTGGAAAGCTTTAGTGGTGAATGGACGGCCTTTGGCCCGCGCCTGACGCTGCAGGGCATGAGGTTGATGCCGGCCGTTGAGGGCGAACTGCTGAATGCCGGGGAAGCAGTCGCAATCGAATCTGCCGCGCTGGATGTCACCTTGCTGAATGCCTTTATACCGAATCGTCCGGTTTACAATTTTCGGGTGATCGGTGCGGATTTTGAATTGCGGCACACGGCGGATGGCCGATTCGAGTTGTCGGGCTTTGGTGTGAGTGGGCGCAATGCAGACCCGCAGAGTTCAGCTCTGAAGGAACTGGCAAGGATTGGTGAAGTCATTCTGCAGGACTCGAACCTGATCTACCAGGATGAAAAACACGGGATCCTGCTGGGTTTCAATAACATTCAGGGCGCCCTGCAACTGCAAGGCGACGAGCTGTCTACGGAAATCCAGGCGCGTTTTTACGATGCACGCAGCGGTCTGGAGTATGGCGACATCGAAGCCACCTTGCTGTTAACGCTGGACGACGACCAGAGAATGCTGAACGCAAGCTGGCAGGCCACCGGGAAGGAATTGATGCT
>CAYUBS010000096.1:0-11636 GCA_964443145.1 uncultured Wenzhouxiangellaceae bacterium
GCGTTCATCGCTGCGTTAGCTGCATTAGCTGCGTTGGCTGAATTAGCAGCATTGGCTGCGTCCGCGGCCTGGACATAAGCAGGATTTACGGAACCAGAAGCTGATCCTGAGTCACTGCCCAAAACCACATCCTGATCGCTGATCTGCTCACTTTTATAGCGCTGAGCGGGAACGATAGTGCCCACAGTGTGTTCAGCACTTGGGGACATACCTTTGTTAAAGAACATAATGGCGCCGGCTGCTACCGCTAAAGCGGCTACCAGCAACCATACCTTCGCACTTCCTGACTGGTTGAAATTCATTTGTCTCTCCTCGTCGAAACTTTATTAGTAAATCTGCGTTCCCGAATATTCCCGGCTGGCAGCATTAACTAAACTACTCCGGACCCAATAAAAAGTTGGTGGGCTACCCGGAAAAATTTTCTAAGATCCAAAACCACCATTATCCAGGCGGCCATCGTCGTTAGAAAAATCGATGGTAATCAACTCCGCTGAAACGGCCTGTTCAGGGCTGTTTTCACGAAGGAATACCGAGAACTGCTTCCTTCCCTGGCTTACCACGCGCACAACTCCCCCCGTAATCATAACCGCGCCAACAACATCGTTCGAATCCCCTGATGTCTCCGCAAAGCCTCCAAACGAAAGGCCTGTACTAGCCAAGCCTACTTTGACCTGCTTCTGGTCTACAGAATCCAGTTCAAAATTCAGTACGTAAAGTCCATCGTTTTCAATCAATGAAACCGTTCCTGAAAAATCATCTCCCGAGAACTGAAGATTGTTTTCCAATAAATTCATACCACCGGTTTGCCCCGCCAGCATGGTTCCAACCATGCTTGCACTATCTGAAGAGGCACCATGGTTTGGCGACATTTCGTAGTACCCGACCGTTAGCAACAGACCTGCCGCAAAAGCGATCCCGGTAGCAGCTGGCTGAAATGAAGCAAACAGACGGGACAGGAAAAAAGAAGCTTTCTCTCCCGGCAGTGTAATTTTGTTCAGAATCTCCCGCGAAAGACCGGCCGGTGGTTCCTGCTCCGGCAATCCATCCAGCAAGTTGTTCAGTCGGAGCAGTTCCGCACGCATGGCACGGGCCTCAGCCGACTGATCCAGAATTTTCTCCAGCTCTTCACGCTCCGATGGTTCGAGCCCACCGTTGATATCGGCATCGATATCGGCATTTAGCAGCTGTATTGTGCGTTCATCTATCATCGACAATATCCCTTCTACACCACGCCCCGGGCCTGCAGCGATTCTTTCATCAACTGCCGAGCCGAGTAGAGCCGTGATTTCACAGTTTTTTCCGGAATCTGCAGAATCTCGCTAATCTGGCGATAACTGCATTCAGAAAAATGACGTAAAACAACCACGGTGCGGTAGTCCTCCTTCAGGCCCATCAATTCTTCCTGGATCTCCCGGGAAATATCGCCAGCCTCGACGGAGGCTTCCGGGCCGCGGGTTCCAGTCACCTCTGTATCATCCAGTGGTTGCTGATTTCTTACCCGCTTCAGTAAATTGATGGACTCATTAACTGCAATTCGGTAAATCCAACTAAAAAATTTGTACTTCGGGTCGTACTGACCCAGGCGCTCAAAAGCTTTCATGAACACCACCTGTGTTGTATCGGCAGCATCATCCGGATTTCCCAGAATCCGGTAAGCAGCGTTATAAACAGGCTTTTGGTAGTACCCGAGCAATTCTTCGAGTGCCCGCCGGTCACCGCTTTGGCATCTTTCAACCAGAGCAAAGTCCCGGTTATTACCCATAACTACAGTCCGTCGGGAAAAAAGTTGGTAATAAATTCATATTGTCTTGATCACGAATAGCTTGTCGAATCCTGAATAGCGAAAAATATCTGCTATATGCTTGTTCACATTGATTAATTCCAAGCCTTCGTCTCCGCCCATGAGGCGCTTATGCGTTCGCAGCAGCACGCCCAGCCCCGCACTGGAAATATACTCCAGTGCCGACATGTCGAGTACACAGCGCCCGTCCACTCCGTCGAGTACTTCCTGGGCTCTGGTCGCCTGCGCCGCATCCAGACGGCCGCCGACAGTAACTTCACCACTTTCCTTGATGTTAATTTCAAACATTCCGTTCAGTCACCTTCTTGTACATTATTGGTAAACGTAATTTTGCTTATCCGATCCTTGTATTGATAATGAATCGAGTCCGCCATTTTCAACACCAGGTAGAGCCCCAGGCCACCGGGCGTCCTCTCTGACAACGGCGCATCGATATCTACATCTGCAGCCAGCGTCGGGTCGAATCTTTCGACGTCGAAATCGGTCAGGCTGACTTCGATACCCCTTTCGAGGCAGCGCATTTCGATCAGGATGTCCTGGTCCGTCTCCGTGTTGTAGCTGACCATATTAACGAACAGTTCTTCAACCGACAGATCTACTTTCATCCGTAGAGAGTCATCGATACGTGCTTCAGCGAAGAACCGCTCGGTATCAGAGACAATTTCCTGAATGTTATCAAAACTCCTTCCGTATCTGTTTTTCATCAACTCTCCTCGGGTAAGCGCCTGACCAAAACCAGGGTGATATCGTCTTTTTGACAGGTCCCCTCACCGTGCTCCAGGGTAGCGGCCATAATCTGCTTGCTTAACTCAACCATAGGCAGACGGTGATGATACTTCAACAAACGGGCTACCCGGTCTTCGCCAAATTGCACACCCTGCTTGCTTTCATATTCGTAAATACCATCTGAGAGCAGCACCAGGACGTCACCAGGCTCCATGTGCAGCAACCTCGACGACCCGGCAGTCTCAAGGTCCATAATGCCGACGGGAAATGAAGTGGGACGATACCACTCACAGCGTTCATCAGCTGCCCTGAAGTGTAAAATGGGCCCCTGCCCCCCGGAGTGATAACGAATTTCATTTTTACCCGTATCAAGGAACCCCATGAACGCGGTGATGAAGCGGTCATCCGGCAGGTCTTCAGCCAACTGATTGTTAACATGGAGGTAGGCCTCATCGAGATCAGCACCGCAGCGAAATGCCACGCGCAACATGGCTTGCATCTGGGTGGCGGACAGCGAAGGACCAAAACCGTGCCCCGTGGCGTCACCCAGCAAAATGAACAACTGCCCATCCAGCATTACCAGGTCATAAAGGTCACCACCGGCATGGCCAGCCGGCTCAAAATGGCCGTGCAGATCATAGCCGGGCACAACCGGCATCACGGTGGGTAAGGTGCTGATCTGGATTTCGCGGGCCAGGGCGACTTCCTCGTCCAGCCGTTCCTTGAGCAAAAGTGCCTCAGTCAACTGGGTGCGTTGCACAGCGACAGCGCACTGTGCCGCAAGTGTTGCCGCGAGTAATTCGTCCTTCCGGTCAAACACCCCCATATTCTTGTTCAGCAGTTGCAGCACGCCAACCGGCTGCTTTTCCCAACCCAGCAGCGGCACATTCAGTACGGACTGGGTCTTGTACCCCGTAATATTGTCCACTGCCCGACTGAACCTCGGATCCGAATAGGCGTTGGGAACATTGATAATTTCGCGGGTGGCAAGGCACTCACCTACCAGGCCCTCACCGGAAACCATACGGGGAGCAGGCTTGAACGAAGGAACCTTCATGGTGAGATCATCCGACGTGGAGTCATATAACCACAGAGTACCCTTATCCGCACCAAGCACGGATTCACTTGCCTCGACGACCTCAGTCAACATGTGCAGAAGGTCATAGGGCTGCGCCAGCTTTCTGGTAACTTCAAGTATGCGCGCAAGTGCGTCTTCGCTAAGCCGCGGTGGCTTGATCGACAGGCTCATTGTCGATTGAATCTCCCTCTTTCTGTGCCCGGACACTAATGTAACAGAGAAAAGGATCTGCACAACACGAGTCATTGCGTTTAACTATCGCACCCATAACTTCAATCGATTTCATAAATACATAAACAACGCTTATCATTCCGTCATCATTCAAAAGAGGACGACCAAAATGACTCAAAATACAGACATGAAAGTACCCGCAGTGACCTTTAAAACCCGGGTTCGGGATGAGACCGTGGAAGGCCCCAACCCCTTCCGCTGGCAGGACGTAACATCCGATGAAATCTTCAGCGGCAGGAAAGTCATTGTTTTTGCCTTGCCCGGAGCGTTTACACCAACCTGTTCCAGCACTCATTTGCCGGGTTACGAAAAGCATTTCGAGGAATTCAAGACCCAGGGCGTAGACGACGTTTATTGCCTCAGCGTCAACGACGCCTTCACCATGTTCCAGTGGGGCATACACCAGGGCGTTGAAAACGTGAAGCTGTTGCCGGACGGAAGCGGCGAATTTTCCCGCCTGATGGGTATGCTTGTACGCAAAGACAACCTTGGATTTGGCGACCGCTCGTGGAGATACTCCATGCTGGTAGAAGACGGCCAGGTAACCGCCCTCTTTTCCGAGCCCGGAAAATGCGACAACTGCCCGACTGACCCATTTGAGGTGAGCGACGCGGAAACCATGCTGAAACATTTGCAAGCATAATCGAACCATCAGGGTCTTTTGTTATCATAGGAAATGATTCCATTACCGAAACGGGACGATTCAATGATGCAGAAAACGCTTTTGAGCAGTATCCTGATCGCCGGCATGGCCGCGGTACCCGCCGCGGCTATTGCCGATTCCGAGGTTCCTGAAGTCTCACTGGATGGCCTGGAACTGGTCGAAAAAGACCGCCGCGGAGAGATTTACGCTGAGCCCGGTGTTGACTGGAGCACTTACTCGAGAATTAAACTGGACAAGGCTACCGTCGCTTTCAAGAAAAACTGGATGCGTGATCAGAATCGCGGTCGCCCATTTAAGGTCAGAGCCGAAGACATGGAGCGAATCAAAGCCGATCTTTCGGAGTTGTTCGACGAGGTATTTTCCAAGGAACTAAGCGAGAAAGGTGATTACGATATCACCACTGAAAGTGCCGGCGACGTGATGCGAATCACGCCACGCATCGTCGATCTCGATGTTAATGCACCCGACACCAGGTCGCCTGGGATTACGCAGTCGTATACGGAGCAAGCGGGGCGAATGACCCTCAAGCTCGAAATCTATGATTCCGTCACCGGAGACCTCATCGCAGCCACCAGCAACCGCCAGGAATCACCCCGCCGTGGTTATTACCAATGGACGACCAGTGTCAGCAACCGGGCCGATGCCCGCCGCATGCTGGAAAGATGGGCTAAGGACCTGCGTGAGCGGTTGGAAAAGGCGAGCAAACCCAGTCAGTAATTTTTACCAAACAATCAAAAAAACCCCGCTATGGCGGGGTTTTTTCGTTAAGGGCGCCGATAATCAGGCGCCTGCTGGCGTAACGCCTTCAGGCTCCCCTTTTTACTTCGGAGACCACTTGGGTAAACGGGTGGGGGTCCAGGGTGCACCTGCAGCCTCCAACTCTGATTCGAGACGCTCCAGGTCCGTGGAAATGGATTCCATCTCGGACAGTATCGCCGGGAACTCCGCAGCAGCCACATCAAAAGACGCCCGGTAGTTACCCGTAACTGCTGACTGCGATCCCCAACTGCCACCGGCAATGCGTCCAACCCGGTTGGTGAGGGAAAGCGGAACCGGTTCCGCACGGCTGGAGACCGTATCGTCACCGGACAGCCTGACCTGCAGATCCTGCATACGCGTATTCAGAGCCCGCACTGCCTGGGCCTGCTGTTCCGTTGCCGAAGGCGTTTCCAGCACGGCTGCAACGAGGTGAGCGATTCGGTCTTCGATTTCGCCCGCCGCACGGTTTGCGCCCATTACAGCGCGATATAGTTCTGCGGTTTGCTGCTCGAACTGCAGGACAGCTTCACGATTTTCTGCGACCAGTCCGCCGCTGAACAACGCCTTCATATTAAAGGTCTGTGAGCCTGAAATCTCTTCCAGTGCCCCCTCTACGCGTTTGGACAGCGTCACACTGTATTGTCCTGGAAGCACCATTGGTCCCTGCGGCACTCCTTCCCAGGGTGCGAAGTCGGTTCTCGGATCCAGGTCCACAGGATCCGGCGCTGGATAGCGCATATCCCAGGCAACCCGGTGAAAGCCCTTGCCGGCCGGACCATCAATTCTTCTGACCACGTTTCCAGCTGAATCGCTGATCGTCAGCGTAACCGACGGGGCCTCTTCGCGGTCTTCACGCCTGAGTTGATCCCAGCTCGGGTAAGGATTGTCATCACCCTTCTCCGCCCGCTCGCTTTCCTCTTCCCTTCGTTGCGCCTTCAGAGCCTGTAAGTCTTCAGCCAGGTAATACGCGAACACGGCACCGTAAGGCGGGTTATCAGCGGCATAACGATCCTTGCCCCAATCACCCTTTCCACCCCAGCCTCTGCGGTTGTCTGGGTTATACAGCCAGGTATCCCGGGCAGAAAACAGGGTCGCCCCGGAATCCAGCTGCTGACTGGATGTGCGCAGTGGTGAATAATCATCGAGGATGTAAAAGCCGCGGCCGAAGGTCGACACCACGAGGTCACCCTCACGGCGCTGAATCTCCAGATCACGCACGGCGATCGTGGGTAAGGCAGTCAACTCCAGCCAGTTTTTTGCCCCATCATTACTGAAGAACAGACCGAATTCCGTCCCAACAAACAACAGCGAAGGGTCTACATGGTCCTCAATGATCGTGTGCGCAGTCCCACGTTCCGGCAAGCCTCCTGTCATTAATGACCAGCTGTTCCCACGGTCGCTGGTTTTCAGTACATAGGGTTTGTGGTCGCCGCGTTTGTGGTTATCGAAAACCGCATAAGCAACGTTCGCGTCATGATGGGATGCAATGATGTCTTCAACCAGTGACATATCGGGTACGCCTTTGAACGAGCCTTGTTTCCGCCAGCTCTGCCCGCCATCCTCACTGACCTGGATCAAACCGTCATCAGTCCCGACATAGAGCAGTCCCTCCACCAGCGGACTCTCGTCGAGGGCGATCATGCTGCCATACATGGACGTGGATACGTTTTTGGCGATTGCGTCGACACTCCAGACCCGACCCATGACCTCGAGCGTGTTGCGGTCCAGTTGACGTGTCAGGTCACCACTCACAGCAACCCAGCTCTCGCCCCGGTCGTCTGAGCGGAACAGTCGCTCAGATCCGTAGTACAGGCGATTGCTGTTGTGCGGGGAAATGATAAGCGGGGCATTCCAGTTCCACTTGTAAGCTTTTTCGCCCGCGCCCGGCTGTGGCGTGATAGCCAGTTGCTCGCCGGTTACCCGGTCAAATCGTGCCAGCCCGCCGTATTGGTACTGTGCGTATACGACATTCGCATCGGTCGGGTCGATCTGTGCTTTGAAACCATCACCGAACTGGGCGATCCACCAGTCCGCATTGGTGATCCCGTCGTTATAGGTGGTCCGGCTCGGACCGCATAGAGTGAAGTTATCCTGGGTCCCGCCACAAACATTGTAGAAAGGCACATCGTTATCGGGCGTGCCGCGGTAAAACTGCGTGGCCGGCAGGTTGCTGACGTGGCGCCAGCCTTCACCCTTATCCCAGGTCTCATAGACCCCGCCGTCTCCACCGATATACAGGTGGTTGCTGTTATTCGGGTCAATCCACAGAGCGTGGTCATCGACATGCTTGTTCTTGAAACCGATGCGGTTCCAGGTTTTGCCGCCATCATCGGAACGGTGGGTAAAGGTATCGACTGAATAAACAACGTCAGCGTCGTTGGGGTCAACATACAGCTCGTTATAGTACTGGGGGCTGCTGGTCATGTGATCGGAGCGCTTATCCCAGCTTTCACCAAAATCCGTGCTGCGATAAATGCCCTGGTCTTCTTTATCTGCCTCGATAATCGCGTAGACCACGTTGGGTGAAGTGGGCGCGCTGGCCAGGCCGATACGACCCAGGTCTCCTGAAGGCAGCCCTTCCGAGATCTTTCGCCAGGTCTCACCACCATCGCTGGTCTTGTGGATACCACCACCGGGCCCACCGTCGATCAACGTCCAGACATGCCGTCTGCGCTGGTAGGTAGAGGCGAGGATTTCATCGTGGTTGGCCGGATCAATCACGAACTCGTTGGCCCCGGTGTCCGCATCGATTTCCAGGATTCGGATCCAGTTTTCACCACCATCGATGGTCTTATACAATCCGCGGTCGCCACCGGAATTCCAGAGTGGTCCCTGTGCCGCCACCCAGACCGTATTACTGTCTTCCGGATGGATGCGGATCATCGAAATGTGACCCGAGTCCTTCAGGCCCATATTGGTCCAGGTCTTGCCGCCATCCAGCGACTTGTACACGCCATCACCGAATGGAACGCTGCGCTGGCTGTTATTTTCTCCCGTGCCAACCCATACGGTGCTCGGATTACCCGGGTCAAGCTCAACCACGCCGATTGAAAACGAGCCTTCGTCTTCGAAAAGGGCCGTCCAGGTGATGCCGTCATTCTCAGTTTTCCAGAGGTTGCCGCTGGCAAAGGCCACGTAGTGGATCTGCCACTGATCGGGATGAAATGCGAAATCTGAAACCCGTCCGGAGGTCAGCGCCGGGCCGATTGGCCGCAACGGTATTCCGGCAAGGGGATGCGCATCGTCCGATGCAACACCGGGGTTACAGGAGATGAACAGGAAAAGGGATAGAATCGAGGTTCCCAACAACTTTAATCGCAGCATGGTAATTCCTTCCGGGTATTAAAACTCAGGCGGGAAAGTGTACTGAAATTAGAGTCACGTTGCGACGATCAAAGTCAGTCTTAATGACGTTGGGACAGCGGGCGGGAAGTCCCGCCCGCTGTCTGAAATTTTTCTGCGCGTTGTAGCAGCAAAATTCCCAGGACTAGCCTTCAGCGGCAGCCTTTCGTTCCTTGTAACCACGGACCGCTACATTAAACCGCTCCGCGATACGCTCTTCCATTTCCACCGAGTAGTTGAAAGAAGCAACGATTGCAGCTTCGTTACCCGTCGTGTTATCAGGGTTACCTTCTGCTTCTTTCAGGCAGGCGCGAAATAATTCAAGACTGCCCTGGAATTCAGCGATCTGCTTCTTAGCAGCCACCAGGTCGTCGTATGTAGCCTCTTCAGGAATGGCGCCGGGTGAAGCCGGCAGGACGCATTCCTGCGCATCTGACGGAAGCACCTGGATCATATCTTCGTCTTCCTGGGCCTGGGCGCTGCTGAATACCAATGCTGCAGCGAGCAAAATAATAATGTGTTTCACGGTAAAACTCCTAAATTTGCCGAACGGAGATTATACATTGGGTATAGCTGCTGTTGACAATGCTTTGCTGAGGATTGAATCTAAGCCGCTTACCAACGCGCACGGAGTCCGGGATGTATTTTTCTTGCAAACGCCTTACTGTCATCACCCTGCTCAGTTCACTTGTGTGCCTGTTTTCCACCAGTTTGCTGGCGCAGCTCGATGCCTCTCTGCTGGAAGGGCTGTCGGCCCGAACGTTGGGCCCTGCAGCGGTAAGTGGGCGAATCACCTCCATCGATGCGGTCGCTTCCAACCCCAACCACATCGTAATTGGCGCCGCGACCGGTGGTGTATGGATTTCCGAAAATGGCGGACTCACCTGGACACCGGTATTCGATGATCAGCCGGTCGCCTCAATTGGCGCCGTGGCCATCAACCAGCAAAATCCGGACATTATCTGGGTGGGCAGCGGAGAAGGAAACGTTCGCAATTCCACCTCTATCGGTGACGGAATGTTCAAATCCATTGATGGCGGCAAGTCCTGGAAGCGGGCTGGTCTCAAAGGTACCGAAAGAATCAACCGCATTGCCCTTCACCCGCAAAACCCGGACATCGCTTACGCAGCGGCGCTGGGTACCCTGTGGGGAGAAAATCAGCTCCGGGGTATCTTCAAAACGACGGACGGTGGCGCAAGCTGGGAGAAGGTCCTATACGTAGACCACAGGACCGGCGGTACCGACATCAAGCTCGACCCCTTCAACCCGGACAAGTTGTACGCCAGTATGTGGGAACACCGCCGCTGGCCATATTTTTTCAAATCAGGTGGACCGGGTTCCGGAATGTACATTTCATGGAATGCCGGCCAGACATGGAAGCAAAAAACCGAGGAAGACGGCCTGCCAGCGGGTGAACTAGGTCGTATCACTTTCGCGCCTTCACCTGCTGAACGCGGCCGGGTCTACGCCCTGGTCGAGGCGGAAAAAAGCGCGATGCTGCGGTCCACAGATGGCGGCGAGAGCTGGGTAAAAACCAACGAAGAATACGACATTGCCCAGCGACCGTTCTATTACACCGAAGTAGCCGCCGACCCGCAAAACCCGGAACGGGTCTACAACATCTACACCCGGCTAAGCGTCTCAATTGACGGCGGCAAAACCTTTACCCTCAACCCCATTGTGGACTGCTGCGCTGCGGGCAATACCATACACATTGACAACCACGCACTGTGGATCAACCCAAACGATGCCCGCCACCTGATTCTGGGTAACGATGGCGGCATCGCGATCACTCGCGACCGCGGCGAAACCTGGCGTTTCGTCCGCAACCTGCCTCTGTCACAGTTTTATCATGTGGCGGTCGACAACGACGTCCCCTACAACATCTACGGCGGGTTGCAAGACAACGGTTCGTGGCGTGGCCCGTCAGAGGTCTGGGAAAATGCAGGCATTCGAAACCTGCACTGGCAGGAGGTCGGCTTCGGCGATGGTTTCGATACCCTGCCCGATCCTGAAAACTCGCGCAGAGGCTACGTGATGTCGCAGGGCGGTTACCTGTCTGGCTGGGATCTGGACAGCGGCGAGCAGCGGCTGATCCGGCCAGCACCGCCAACACCCGACACCGACCTGCGTTTCAATTGGGATGCGGCAATCGCCCAGGATCCGTTTGATCCGGCGACGATTTATTACGGCAGCCAGTTCGTTCACAAATCCACGGATCGCGGCGCAAGCTGGAGTGTAATCAGCGGTGATCTGACCTCCAACAACCCCGAGTGGCAGACATTCCGTAAAAGCGGCGGGCTAACTTCAGATGTTACTGCAGCGGAGAATTTCACGACCATTGTTTCGATTGCCCCAAGTCCCCTTGAGGCCGGCACCCTATGGGTTGGGACTGATGACGGACGGGTCCACGTGACCCGCGACGGTGGCGAAACCTGGAGTCGAGTAGACGAGCGGGCCCGGGGTGTTCCTGCAGGTAGTTGGGTGCCCATGATCAGCCCTTCACCACATGACGCAGGCACCGCGTTCATCGTGTTTGACAACCACCGCCGTTCGGACATGGAGACCTATGTTTACCGCGTCAATGACTATGGCAAAAACTGGAACAATCTCACCACCGATAATCTGTCGGGGTATGCGCTTTCGATTCTTCAGGACCACGTAGCTCCGGACCTGTTGTTCCTGGGCACTGAATTCGGCCTGTTTGTTTCAACCAACGGCGGTGGGGACTGGGTCAAGTTCACCGCAGGCGTGCCGACCGTGTCGGTGATGGATATGGCCATCCAGCGGCACGAAAACGACCTGGTGCTCGGCACACACGGCCGGTCGATCTTCGTGATTGACGACTACAGCGCCCTGCGCGGTTTAACGGAAAAGAGCTTCGATACGCGCCTCGCCATTATCAACACCAGCGAGGGTCAACAATATGCAGCAAGCCAGACACCCTCCACCCGTTTCACCGGTTCCGGTGAATTCCGCGCGGCCAACGAGCCTTACGGCGTGATGATTACGTTCATTGCCAGTGGCGAGGACCT
>CAYUBS010000097.1:0-11259 GCA_964443145.1 uncultured Wenzhouxiangellaceae bacterium
ACTCTGACCCTTTACTCTGACCCCATCACTATCAAAGTCCCCCCGATTCACGGATAATTCACGTCCTAGTGAGATAATTACGGTTGATTCCGGGTCTACTGACTCCAATATCATGGTTTCTGTAGCGGAGAAGAATAGATGACTCCAATCGAAAGCACATTGCGGGACATGCCCGATATCGCTAACGAGGCCCAGGCAGAGGTTGCCGGCAAGCTGGCGTGGGTCGGTATGAACGAAATCGAGATGCCCGTGCGCATCGAAGACGCCGCCGGCGGGCTGATCCAGTCAACCGCGCTGGTGACCGCCTATGTGAACCTGGTCGATCCGGATGTTCGTGGCATTCACATGTCGCGCCTGTACCTGCACCTGGACCAGGGTTTTGGCGAACGTCCACTGAACCCTTGTACGCTCAGACAGTTGTTACGCTCATTTCTGGATTCACACGAAGGACTCAGTGACCGGGCCCTGATTCGGGTCGATTTCGATTACGTCACCCGTCGCCCGGCGCTGGAAAGCGATAACGTGGGCTGGCGCCGGTATCCGGTTTCAATGATCGGCATCCTGGAAGGCAACGAGTTCAGTCTGGAAATGGGTATCGAAGTGTTGTATTCGAGCACTTGTCCCTGTTCTGCGGCACTGGCGCGCCAGTTGATCCAGGATCAATTCAGCAAGGACTTCGATGGGAAAGGGCAGGTCGATTTTGACGCCATTCATGCCTGGCTGGGTTCTGAGGAAGGCATCATGGCCACCCCTCACAGTCAGCGCAGTGCGGCCGAGATCCGTGTCCGCCTTACGCCTTCCTTCGAACTTTTTCCGATTGTCCGGCTGATCGATGAAATCGAGGACTCGCTGAAGACACCGGTCCAGGCGACGGTGAAGCGTGAAGACGAGCAGGCGTTTGCCCGGCTCAATGGCCAGAACCTGATGTTCTGCGAAGACGCAGGACGCCGTATCCAGACAGCCCTCAACCGGGATGATCGTATCCTGGATTTCTGGGCGCGTTGCACACATTACGAAAGCCTGCACCCGCACAACGCGGTCTCTGTTGTGACCAAGGGGATCGATGGGGGCTATGTCGCGGGCTCAGGTGCGCCGGTCAGGCTGGAACTGTCCCGTACCTAAGGTTCATGGTTTTGGGTTTAGGGAGTACCAGACCCGTCGGCAGTCATCGGGCTGTCTACAACCAGCAATTCGGGGTCTACCCGTCTGTTCAGCCAGTTCATGCGCCAGTCCAGGTGCGGTCCGGACGCCCGTCCGGTTGAACCAATTTCAGCGATCAAGTCGCCTTTCTTAACCGTCGTTCCCGCTTCAACCAGTATTTTACTCAGGTGAAGGAAGCTGGAACTTAGTCCCTGTCCGTGGTCCAGGATGACCGTGCCGCCCGAAAAGTACATATCAGAGTGGGCGAGGGTGATGATGCCATCGGCCGGTGCATAGACCGGGCTGCCGGTGGGCGCCGCGATATCGAGTCCGAAGTGGGGGCGGCGGGGTTCGCCATTGAGCACCCGCTGGCTACCGTAAACGCCGCTGATGCGGCCACTTGCAGGCCAGGAAAAACCGTCGTCGTAATCAGTTCGCGGGTCGCGTCGTGACCGCGCGCTTGAGACCATGGCACCTTCCTCACGGATTCGTGCGGCAGCCTCAGGATCCGGAGTGACCGTTTTTGGCGGCAGGCCATCGACGCGCTCAATCTTGTATTCACGCAGGGCAATCGGCAGGGCCAGCAATTCCTCTGTGCCATCCGCTTGCTGGACCAGGAGTTTCCGTTCGCCGGTCTCGTCGCGCCCGAAGCCAATGACAAACTCACCTTTTGGTGAGACCAGGACATGGGTCTCGTCCAGGTGCACCTTGGCGCCGGGGTTGGTCTGACCGAAGATCAGCCCGCCCTGAATCGCTTCACCGGAGAGTTCAACCGCGAGGGCTGCCGGGGGCCACAACAGGGCGGCCACTAGCGAACAAGCCAGGGTAATTAGTAGCAGTCGCACGGATCAGGGACTGACTTTGATGGATTGACCGGGCTGGATCATGGTGTTGCCGCCCAGGTCATTCCAGCTCTTCAGATCAGCCACCCTTACGTTGTGTTTACGGGCGATGCTCCACAGCGAATCACCACGCCTGACCACGTACTTGCTGAGGCCACCGGTAGCCGGACGCTGGTCAGCCGGGCTGTAGAACACGGTGATGGTTTTTCCGGCGCGCAAACGGCGGGGGTCGGAAATGTTGTTCCAGCGTTGCAAGTCACGCACGGACACACGATACCGGCGCGCGATCACAGACAGGCTTTCGCCCTGACGTACACGGTGGGTCACGCGATCAGCAGCGATCAGGCCGGACTGCAGATTCTGCAGTTCCATCGCGGCCTGTGCATACAACGGGTCAATCATCAGTTGATCATCCCGTGGCAGGCGAAGTTTCTGGCCCGCGTGAATCATGTCGCCCTGAAGTTTGTTGCTGCTGCGCAATACCGACACCGGCACGTGATGGCGAGTGGATAATTCAGACAGGGTGTCACCGTTCTGCACCACCACCTGGTCCCAGCGCATCAGCACTGAGGCATCAATGGTTTGCAGGCTGGCTTCGAGTTTTTCTGCACCCTCGACAGGCAGCACAATGCTGTAGGGCCCGTCGGGTGAGGTCGCCCAGCGGTTGTAGCCCGGATTCAGCGTGAACAACTGGTCGATGGGAACTTCAGCCATTTGCGCGACCAGCACCAGGTCGGCTTGCTGGCCAATATCCACGGCCGCAATGACCTGTTGGTTCGGGGTGTCCGGTATCTGGAAATCGAATTTTTCCGGGTATTTGAACAGGCAGGTCAGGCCCAGTAGCTTGGGCACATAGCCACGTGTTTCGCGTGGCAGCTTAAGGTCCCAGAATTCTGCCGGTTTACCCGCGGCGAGGTTCTTTTTTACCTGGCGTGCAACGCGGTTCTCACCGGAGTTATAACCAGCCAGTGCCAGCAGCCAGTCGCCATCGAACATTTCTGCCATGGTGCCCAGGTAGTCCAGTGCGGCGTCGGTTGAAGCCCATACATCACGGCGGCCGTCGTACCACCAGTTTTGATTCAGGCCGTAATTCTTGCCGGTGCTGGAAATGAACTGCCAGGCGCCCAGTGCGCGGCCGCTTGAATAAGCGAAGGGGTCATAAGCAGACTCAACGATCGGCAGCAGTGCCAGTTCGCCTGGAGCGCCACGATCTTCGATCTGCGTGGTGATGTGGTAAATCCAGGGCTGAGCACGTTTGAATATGCGCGCCATGTAGTCCGGATGGTCGGCGTACCACTGGGCCCACTGCATGCTCTGTTCGTGCGTGGAGCACTCGGGCAGATCAAAGTTATGCACCAGCCGCTCCCACACGCTGTCATGGACGTGCGTCTGTACAGGGTCTGTGGGAGGCTCAAAAAGATGTTCGTCGATGGTTGCCGTTGAGCTGGGAATCGTTACCGGTTCCTCGGCGGGTTCGGGAATAAGCTGCGTACTGTCTGCGGTTCCTGTGCCGGTGGTTGCACAACCGGCCAGTAACAGCAGCATCAGCGCTGACATTAAACGTAGTAACACGGGAACTCCCAATCCATTGTTTAGTTGACCATTATCGTCAATGTGACAGGTGGGTCAAGTTGTTACCGTTCAGAAAGAATCTTTCCAGGCGCGGATCACGGCCAACGTGGAGGCGCCGGGTTCAGCTTTGGGGTCACGTTTCTGCGCTGCGGCGACGACGTCAGCCTGCCGGGTGCGCATGAATGGGTTGACTGCAAGTTCTTCTCCCAGGGAGCTGGGAACGGTGCTGCGCCCGCTAGCTCGCGCGGCTTCAACTTCACTGGCCCGCTGTTTCAACTGCGTGTTATCCGGTTCAACCGCCCGTGCGAAATCACAGTTGGATAGTGTGTATTCATGCGCACAGAAAACCTTCGTGGCCTCGGGCAGAGCGGCCAGCTTGTCCAGCGAAGACTGCATCTGCGCCGGCGTTCCTTCGAACAGGCGTCCGCAGCCGACACTGAACAGCGTATCGCCGCAGAACAGCCCGCCATGACCGTAAAATGCAATGTGACTGGAGGTATGGCCGGGAACCTCGATGACGTCGAATTGGAGGTCCAGCAGGGGGAGGGTGAGGCTGTCACCTTCGCCAAAGCTTTGATCCTGGCCGGGAATGCGAGGATCGTGCGGACCAAATACGCGGGCTCCGTACTTGCCGGCCAGTTCGGCGACACCACCTGTATGGTCTGCGTGGTGGTGGGTGAGCAGAATGTAACTCAGTTCCAGGCCCTGCTGCTTGAGGAAATGGTCAACCGGTTGGGCATCGCCCGGGTCAACCACCGCACACTGGTTTCCCCCTGTGGAAAATAGCCAGATATAATTGTCGGTAAATGCGGGTATCGCGGTGACGGAAATTTCAGGCATGTCGGGTTCCAGTTGGCTTCAAGTGACTTCCTCCCCCGGCGGGGGAGCGCCTCAGTTTAGCAAAAGTTCTCCAGGAATTGCCTGATGTCACTCCACTCCAACCAGTCCGGTTCAAATCTCGACGTACTGAAAACGCTGACTGAGGGATTGCTCAGAAGTGCCGGGCGAACCGGCATGATGGACAACCTGCTGGAAATTCATCATGTCTCTGCTCCCCTGTTTGATCCGGTGTTCCTGCACACCGCCTCAGAGGCCTTTGGCCTGTCAATAAGCCTGTGTCAGGATGAGCGCCGCAGCGACTGCCGGAAAGTGCGCTGCGAGACCGATCAGTTACCGTTCCAGGACGGCGCTTTCAAAATGGTCGTGTTACACCACATTGTCGCTGATGGCCGCGAGCCGGAGCTGGCCGAGGCGGTGCGGGTACTGGCGCGCAACGGCGTGCTGATTCTACTGGGCCTGAACCGCATGGGCTGGCGTTACCGGACCCAAAGCCGGATTCACTCTCTGCCCGGACTGGCGCCATTAAAGGTGAAAACCCGTTTGCAGCAATTACAGATGACCATGCAGGGTTTCGCCGGTGCCGGCCTGGCCGGTCTGGACCGCCCCGCGTGGATGCACAGTGGGTTGAAAAGCCTGGGCGCTCCGGTTGCCGACCTGGTATTGCTGCAGGCCCGTCACATGGACAGCCCGGTGGTGACCCCACTTCGGTTCAGAAAATCCCGCTCAGGCGTTGTACAATCTGCGGCCATACGCGGATGAGCAGACGAAACCCAGAATGACAAAAAAAAACCAGGTCGTGATTTATACCGATGGCGCTTGTAGTGGAAACCCGGGGCCGGGTGGCTGGGGCAGTGTGCTGATGTACAACGGCCATGACCGGGAACTGTCCGGCGGGGACGCCCAGACCACTAATAACCGCATGGAAATGATGGCCGTGATCATGGCGCTGGAATCCCTGAAACGGGCCTGTGACGTCAAGATCTACACCGATTCTGTATACGTGATGAAGGGGATCACGGAGTGGATCGAGCAGTGGAAGAAACGCGGCTGGAAAACCGCAGCCAAAAAACCGGTCAAGAATGTCGAGTTGTGGCAGCGGATGGAGCTGGCGGTGGAACGTCACGATGTCAGCTGGGAATGGGTAAAAGGCCACAGCGGCGTGCCGGGAAACGAGCGGGCGGATGAACTGGCCCGCGTTGCTACCGAAGGAGTCAAGCCATGAGGCAAATCATCCTCGATACCGAAACCACCGGTCTGGAAACATCCAATGGCCACCGTATCATCGAGATCGGTTGCGTGGAGATGGTCGACCGTCGATTGAGTGGCAAACACTTCCACCAGTACATCAATCCGCAACGGGACATCGATGACGGTGCGCTTGAAGTCCATGGCATCAGCCGCGAATTTCTTGAAGACAAACCGCTCTTTTCAGAAGTGGCCGAAGACTTCATCGATTTCATAGACGGCGCGGAACTCATCATCCACAACGCACCGTTTGATGTCGGCTTCCTGGAACACGAAATGTCCCTGCTGGGACGGGAAGACCGTCTGGTCGACCATGCCACGGTCCTGGACACACTGGTGTTGGCCCGCGACCTGCACCCGGGGCAGCGCAACAGCCTGGATGCCTTGTGTAAGCGTTACGAGGTAGACAACAGCAGCCGTACGCTGCACGGGGCACTGCTGGACGCCGAGATTCTGGCCGATGTGTACCTGGCGATGACCGGCGGGCAAACGGACCTTGGCCTGAGCTTCCAGTCAGCAGAGCCTTCCGGTCAGGAGCACGGCGACCCTGAGGTTTCGGAACGGCCTGCGTTGCAGGTATTGACGGCCAGCGAACCGGAGATAACAGCGCATGAGGTGAGGCTCAAAGCGATACAGGAAGAGTCCGGTCACTGCCTGTGGAATGAGCTATAGCTGAGCAGTGAGCAGGGGGTGGTCGCGGGTGTCCATCCAGATCAGAATGTCGTAATAGGCGCGGATGTTCTCCACGTATTGTTTTGCTTCAAAGCCACGTGCATATCCATAGCGCGTCTGTTCATACCATTTCTTCTTGCTCAGCAGGTCCAGATGCTGGCTGACATCGTCCCACACGTCCGGGTTGCCACCCTGTTTTTCGGTCAGTACACGTACATCCTCGAGGTGGCCCATGCCCAGGTTGTAGGCAGCCAGTGCCATCCAGGTTCGGTCCGGCTCAGCAATGCGCTTGGGTAAACGGTTGCGTAAACGAAGGAAGTAACGGGCACCGCCATCGATGCTCTGTTCCGGGTTCAACCGGTCGCTGACACCCAGTTGGTTTGCGGTACGCCGGGTCAACATCATCACGCCCCTGACCCCCGTGTACGAGGACGCATCCGGGTCCCAGTGAGACTCCTGGTAGCCCATCGCCGCCAGGAAGCGCCAGTCCATATCGAATGCCGATGCGACGTCCTGGAACACCGGCAGCAGAGAGGGCAGACGTTCGCGGACCTGTTGCAGGAACTGGAACATGCCCACGCGGTCCAGCCGGTTTTCAGGCAGGTAAAAGGCGTTATGGATGTTCTGCAGTCGCTGGTCTGAGCGGGCCAGCAGCATGAACGCGCGGGCTTTTTGCACCAGGCTGTCGTCTGAGCCGGAAGGGAATGCCCAGGCCAGAGGCAGTGTGCCGGGTAAGGTGAAGCCCTGGGCTACTCTCGGATAGTAATGCCCGTTCAGGTTGTAAATGGTGGAGTCCACCAGCGTTGCATCGATCGCGCCGTCCGCTATGGCCAGCAGCAGTTCTTCCATGCCCACATCACTGCGTGGCTCCCATTCCAGTGCCGGGATGTCTTTTTGGGCCTGTTTCAGTGCTTCCTCGTAACTACTGCCCTTGATGACCATTATCTTAAGCCCGGCCAGGTCCTGCAGGCTACGGGGGCGCTTCTGACCGCGGCGATAAACCACAACGGTGGCTGTTTCCAGGTAGTCCGGCCCAAAATTGAACTGCAGTTCACGCTCAGGCGTGCGGGCGAGGTTGGCGGCGATCAGCTCACCCTGGTGTGTGTTCAACAACCCGGACAGGTCGTTGAAGGCAACGGCCGCTTTGATCTCCAGTTCGACCTCAAGGTACTTCGCGAACTCATGAACCAGTGCGTATTCCGGACCGGTCGGGCCATCCGCGCCCAGGTAATAACTACTGGCCCCGTTGCGGGTCAACATGGTCAGGCTGCCACGTTGCAAAACCTGTTCCAGTTGGTCTGGCTGGTCGTTACCTGAATATAGAAACAGCAAGAGAAGGGCGCCGGTCAGCGCCTTGATAATGCCTTTTGAAATTGCCTGGAGCGCCGGAATTTTCAAGCAACCATCTTATTCTGCCGGGGCAAGATATGCTAATCCGACGATGTGAGCTCTCCGTTTTTGTTTCAAGTACCCGATAAACGGGCAGAAATCGTCTCTGAATGGTAAGAGATTATCCTGTAATTGTGGCACAGTTAGATTCTACGAGAACCGCCTGAAGGATCGGGCGGGTAATTTTAGGGGATGGAAGACATGAACGGAACGACTCTGAACGCTCGCACAAACTGTATTCGTTATCACGCCAGCCGCCAACGGGGATTTTCGGTGGTCGAGGTTCTGATGACGCTGGTCCTGCTGGCCCTTGGGGCCGCGCTGGCTATTCCTTCGTACAAGGACATGATGGCACAGCGCCAGGTATCTAACGGGGCCGAACAGCTGGCCACATTTATCAACACAGCCCAACGGGTTGCCGTGGAAACCAACGAGGTGGTCACGGTCTCCTACTCCCGGATGGGCGCTGCAGACTGGTGCATCGGTGCAGCCAGCGGCGAGCAAGCCTGTGACTGTTCCGAAAGCGACCCGGCTGCATCCGGATATTGTCAGATTGCTTCACAACCGTTCGTAATGAACAAGCACGCAGCGGGTGATCTTGACCTGATGCACGCGATGGAAGGTGATGGCGCTTATGCTTTCGACCCGGTTCGCGGACTGGCACTGGACCTCGACGACTCGATGACGCTCGAGTTGCGCTCCAGCAGTGAGGCGTTTGGCCTGAACCTGCTGGTCAACAGCACCGGCAAGGTAATGTTGTGCAGCAACGACAGTGCCAACCCGGTGCCCGGCTATGAAGTCTGTACGCCACCGCTGGCCGCAAACTGAGAATCTCCCCGGCAGGGTCGTGTACGTACGGCCATGTCTGATAGAATGCCGCCTCTCGCCGAGGCGGCTTTTTTTTGGATTGAATGACCGTGAGAACACGATTTGCACCCAGCCCGACGGGCTACCTCCACGTAGGCGGCGCCCGAACCGCACTTTTTTGTTACCTGCAGGCCCGGGCAACCGGTGGCGTCTTTATATTGCGTATCGAAGACACCGACCTGGAGCGCTCAACGCCTGAATCGGTTAAGGCCATTCTGGATGGTATGGAGTGGCTTGGGCTTGATTACGACGAGGGGCCTTATTACCAGACCCAGCGTTTCGGTCGCTATGCCGAAGTCGTGCAGCAATTGCTGGACCAGAATAAAGCATATCGCTGCTATTGCAGTAAGGAACGTACCGACGCCTTGCGCGAAGAGCAGATGAAAACCGGTCTCAAACCCCGCTACGATGGCCATTGCCGCGATGGCGTCGAGCCGGTACCCGGGGTTAAACCGGTCATTCGTTTTAAAAACCCGCGCGAAGGTGATGTGGTGTTGGATGACCTGGTGCGCGGACGCATCGTGATTTCCAACACAGAACTGGATGACCTGGTGATTGCCCGGCCCGACGGTTCGCCGACCTACAACTTCACCGTGGTCGTCGACGACATGGATATGAAAGTGAGCCTGGTCGTTCGTGGTGACGACCACATTAATAATACGCCCCGCCAGATCAATATTTATCGCGCTCTGGGTGCCGAGCTTCCGGAATTTGGCCACGTGCCGATGATCCTCGGGGAAGACGGGGCCCGCCTGAGTAAACGTCATGGCGCTGTGGGCGTTCTGCAGTACCGCGAAGACGGCTACCTGCCGCAGGCCCTGTTGAACTACCTGGTCCGCCTGGGTTGGTCACACGGTGACCAGGAAATCTTCAGCCGCGAAGAAATGATTGCGGCTTTCGACATTAAGGATGTGAACCGTAAGGCATCTGCATTCAACACAGAGAAGCTGGATTGGTTGAACCAGCATTATATGAAGAGCCTGCCGCCAGAGGAAGTCGCCGGCCACCTGGCCTGGTACTTTGAGAAGGCCGGCATTAACCCCGACAACGGCCCCGCGCTGGCGGACCTGGTAAGTGTGCAAGCCGATCGCGTCAAGACACTGCGTGAAATGACCGACCAGAGCCGTGGGTTTTACGAGGACTTCGAAGAATTCGACGCCGGTGCAGCCAGGAAGCACCTGCGCCCGGTCGCCGAAGAGGCACTCAAGGTTATCGGCAGCCGCCTGGCAGAGCTGGACACCTGGGAGCCGGAGCGCCTGAATGAAGTGGTTCGCCTCACTGCAGAGGAGCTCGAAGTGGGTCTCGGCAAGATTGCCCAGCCATTGCGGGTGGCTTTGACCGGTACGGCAATTTCCCCGTCTATCGACAAGACGTTGTGGTTGACCGGTCGTGAACGCAGCCTGGTCCGCATAAAGCGCGCGTTGCAGTATGTGATGGCCCGCGCTGCGGCAATGTAGATGTCCAAGGTTGAGCGCCTCTATCACCTGCATAACATCCTCAACCAGAGGAGGACGCCGATTTCGCGCCAGGACCTGATGGAGCGACTGGAGTGCTCACAGGCGACGCTTTACAGGCTGGTGGGCGAGCTGAGGGATTTCCTCGGCGCACCGATCGAGCAGGACCCCGACAACCGTGGTTTCTATTACGACCGCAGTTATGAGCAACCCTTCGATCTGCCGGGGATCTGGATCAGCCCGGGTGAGCTACAGGCTTTGCTGACAGCCCGCCAGGTGCTGGCAAACGTGCAGCCCGGTCTGCTGGAAGGGGAGTTGGAATCCCTGCAGGGCCGGATCACTTCATTGCTGCAGAAAAAAGGTGTTGAGCCGGAAAGCGGGGACTCCAGGATCCACCTTCAGCACATTGCAGGCCGTGCCGTTCCCGCGCGCATGTTTCAGGATGTACTCGGTGCACTGATCCAGCGTCAAAGACTAAACATCCGCTACCACGGCCGCCGCAAGGACGAGGAAAGCGAACGCATCATCTCGCCACAGCGACTGACCCAGTATCGCAATTCCTGGTACCTGGATGCCTGGTGTCACCAGGCTGAAGGACTGCGCAGCTTTGCGCTGGAACGAATCCGCAAGCAAGAGCTGGTGGACAAGGCCGCAATGGAAGTCAGTTCAGCCGTACTCTCGGCCCATTTTGACCAGTCCTATGGCATTTTCTCCGGCCCGGCCGAATTTGTCGCAGAGCTAAGATTTGCACCGGAAACGGCACGCTGGATTTCCGAAGAGAATTGGCACCCCGATCAACAGGGTGTTTTTGAAGCCGATGGCTCCTGGCTGCTTAGGCTACCCTTCAGCAATTCACGTGAGCTGATCATGGACGTCTTGCGTTACGGTGCCGACGTCGAAGTGCTGGCGCCCGATTTCCTGCGCAGCGCCGTAGCCGAAGAAGCCCAAAAGACCGCAAAGACCTACTTCTCATGATTTGAGAATGGTCTGTGTTCTCCTGTAACCGTCACTGGAAGGAGAACCAGACATGCTACAGAGTTTCATGATGTTCCTGGCGCCTGAGAACCCCTCGCAGGCAACACACAGCTCGCCACCTGCCGTTGCCCGGCCTGCGAAACCCCTCGCTCAGCGCTGCAACAAACTCCGCTTCAGCGCCGCCGTGCTGGGAAACACCATAGGCTTCACAGCCATACTCGCCGCCTGCTGGTTCTCCGTCCAGCTGATGCAAGTCCTGATCA
>CAYUBS010000098.1:0-5633 GCA_964443145.1 uncultured Wenzhouxiangellaceae bacterium
TTACCGCTCCAGCGGTGCAGGTTCCTGAGTAACTGTCCAAAGGGTATTTGAGTTTCCAGGTAGAGGATCGAGTCATAGGCCAATGCAGGTGAAGGCTGGTAGGCGAACTTGAGCAGCAAACCTGTGGCAACCAGCAGAAACACCAAAACCATGGCCATACCACCCAGGCCCCAGGTCAAAGACAGGCGCAGCGTGCGTTCCGGCACTTCACTGGGTCTGAAGTGCAGAAGCAGATTACGAAAGTATTTGCGTTGGTCTGTAATCATATAAACGGCGCGGTCTATCTTTGGCGGATCTCGAAGTGGCCCTTGTGGAACTTACGGTGTCGCTTCCGGTAAGTCTGGGCGTTGTAGGGATACAGGATCGTGATGTGGCCATCGTCACGTTTATACCAACTGCTGCAGGAAGTGGACCAGACCGTTCCGGACAGGGCCTCCTGGATCTCCGTGCCGTAAGCCTGCATGGCTTCCTCGGTTGGGGAGATCAGTCCGTCTTTTCCGGCGGCCCTGATGCAGTTCATGATCAGGTTGGCCGATTGCTCGATCATGAAAATAATGGAGGTGGAGCCGACCCCGGTGTTGGGCCCGGTGACAAAATGATAATTAGGGAACCCCGCCACCATGCAGCCCTCGTAGGCTATCGGGGCATTGGACCAGGCTTCACTGAGGGAATAGCCATCCGGACCGAATACCCGCTGATCAATGTGATGGCCCTGGGTATCGAAGCCGGTTGCGTAGACCAGCACGTCGGCTTCGTGGATTTCTCCATCTATTGTCCTCACACCAGAAGGAAGAATACGCTCGATTCTTTCTGTCACCAACGAGACATTATCTTTCGTCAGAGAAGTGAAAAAGTTGTCCGAAATGAGTACGCGTTTGCAACCGATCGGGTAATCAGGTGTGAGTTTTTCCTGCAGAGCGGGATCCGGCACGCTCCGTTCGAGCAGTTTGCGGAACAGCCGCATTGCGAATCGCCGGGCGAGATTATCCCCGCTGGTTTTGACAATCGAGTAGGCAAACCAGTCGTAGCGCAGGAACAGGACGTATCGATACAGCTTTTCATACAGCGGCAGATGCCGGAAGCACCACTTTTCAATCGCACTGTAGGCCCGGTCATAGCGGGGGATGAGGTAGTTTGGGGTGCGCTGAAACAGGATTACTTTCGCTGCGGTTTTGGCAATTTCCGGAACGATCTGTACGGCGCTGGCGGCGGAACCGATCAACACGACATTTTTACCTGCCAGGTCTATGTCATGGCGCCACCGTGATGAGTGCCAATGTTCGCCCTTGAAGGTCTCGGCGCCTTCGATGGCAGGGATCAGCGGAACATGCAATCCGCCACTACCGTCGATGACGTGGCGGGTGAGCACCCGGCGCCCGTCCGTGAGCGAGACTTCCCACAGCCCCGTTTCATCGTCAAAACGGGATAGTTTGATGCCTGTTTCGGTATCGATATACGGACGTAGACCAAGTTCATCAACACAACGCTCCGCATAGGCCTGAATCTCATTCCACGGTGAATATTTTCGTGACCAGTCCGGGTTGGGCGCGAAGGAGAAACAGTAAAAGTGAGACATCACATCGCAAGCCGCACCTGGATAGCTGTTCCAGTACCAGGTGCCGCCTGGTTTAGCGGCGGTATCGCAGATGCGGAAATTGCGAATCCCTTCATCCAGCAGGCGCTTACCCATGCAGATTCCGGCAAATCCGGCCCCGATAACCAGGGCGTCGAAAACGTCGATGTTAGCGGCTCTATCCACCCTCTCATTTTGCCTGAATGAACAGTCAGATAGCCAGCAAAAAACGGTTCGCGCTACAATAGCGCATGCATGCGATCATACTTGCCGCCGGCCGTGGAAGCCGGCTGGCTGAACACAATCCCGAGGGCCACCCAAAGTGCCTGATGGAGTTTGACGGACGCAGCCTGCTGGACCGGCATCTCGACCTGCTCAATCAGTTGGGCGTTCGCAAATGTGACATCGTGATCGGTTATGAGGCCGACCGCATTGTCGAGCATGTCGGTACGTTGTTTTCCCGGCCCGATGTAGCCTATCACTTCAATCCGCAATATCGACAAGGGAGCGTTCTGAGCCTGCTGGCGGCGCGTGAGACACTGGAGTCCGGCGTACCGGTCCTGGTGATGGATGCCGATGTGCTTTATCACCCGGATATCCTGCAAAGGCTGGTCGACACCGATGTTGAGAATTGCTACCTGCTGGATCGCGATTTCGTGGACGGTGAAGAGCCGGTCAAGATTGCTATCCAGGAAGGTATGATGGTTGAGTTTCGCAAACAATTGGCCAAAGGCCTCAATTACGACACCATCGGCGAGTCAGTTGGCTTTTTCCGTTTCGGACCGCAATGCGCTGGCCTGATTGCCACCGAATGCGCCCGCTTCAAGGAAGAAGGCCTGGGTGATGAACCGCACGAGGAAGCCTTGAGGAACGTGTTGTTGCGGCAGCCAGGTTCGTTTGGTGTCGAAGACGTAAGCGGTCTGCCGTGGATCGAAATCGACTTCCCCGAAGACGTGGTCCGTGCCGGGGATGAAGTACTACCGGCAATCCGTGTCGACTACCCAAACTTTTAGGAAACCATGAAAAAGACAAGCCAGCTTAAGAATTTGCTCCAATCCGGTCAGACAGAATTCATCCTGGAAGCTCATAACGGGTTGGCGGCGAAAATTGTAGAAGAAGCCGGTTTCCAGGGCATCTGGGGCTCGGGCCTGGCGCTTTCAGCACAGCACGCGGTGCGTGACAACAACGAACTCAGCTGGACCCAGGTCGTTAACATGCTGGAGTTCATGTCGGACGCAACCACGATACCCATCCTGCTCGACGGCGATACCGGCTATGGGGATTTCAACAACATGCGCCGGCTGGTTCGCAAACTGGAGCAGCGCGATATCGCAGGTGTTTGCATTGAGGATAAGCTGTTTCCGAAGACCAACAGTTTCATCCAGGGTGAACAGCAGGAGCTTGAGGATATTCAGACTTTCTGCGGAAAAATCCAGGCCGGCAAGGACGCCCAGGCGGACGATGATTTTTGCATTGTCGCGCGGGTCGAGGCCTTTATCGCCGGCTGGGGGCTGGATGAAGCACTCAAGCGTGGCGAAGCCTACCGCCAGGCCGGCGCCGATGCGATCCTGATTCACAGCAAGCTATCACGGCCCGACGAAGTTCTGGCATTCGCACGCGAGTGGGACAACCGCTGTCCGCTGGTCATCGTTCCGACCAAGTACTATTCGACACCGACCGAAGTTTTCCGGCAACACAAGGTCAGCCTGGTCATCTGGGCCAACCACATGATACGGGCCAACATCACGGCCATGCAGATGACCGCCCGCTCGATTTATGAGTCCGAATCACTGGTCGACGTGGAAGGCAGGGTAGCGACGGTGTCTGAAATTTTCCGCTTGCAGGGCGCGGACGAATTGCTGGAGGCCGAGAAAATCTATGCCCGAAGCACTGGCAAGGACGCATCGGCCGTCATACTGGCTGCCAGTCGCGGACGTGGTATGGATGAATTGACCCACGACAAGCCGAAAGTGATGATCCCGGTGGCCGGACAGACCGTCCTGCGCCGGTTGATCGACCGGTTCAAAGCAAAAGGCATCAATGACATCACCGTGGTTGGCGGTTACCACAGTGATGCGATCGATGAGCAGGGCATCAATCTCGTGGTCAACGATCAATGGGCCAGCAGTGACGAGCTGGTATCGCTCAGTTGTGCGCTCGATTCGGTGTCCGGTGACACCGTACTGATTTACGGCGACCTGCTGTTTCGCACCTACATACTGAACAACCTGATGGACTGGGACGCCGAGTTACTGGTCGTGGTGGATTCTTCCCCGCTGGAACAAGCCAGGGGCAACAAGAACGACCTGGCTTACTGCTCCGCGCCCGACGACCGCGCCATGTATCAGCAAAAAGTCAGCCTGGAACGGATCAGTTCAGAGCACGACTGGCAAGGCTCTGCACCACAGGGCCGCTGGATCGGAATGCTCAAAGCCAGTGGCGCGGGCAGGGATCACTTGCTGGAGGCCCTTGGGCAGTTGCGCTCAGAGGACGGCTTTGAGCAACTGGCCGTACCGGACCTGATCAATCGCCTGGTCGAAAATGGCCATGCGCCTCAGGTACAGTATATTTCCGGACACTGGATGGACATCAATAACCTGGAAGATCTTCAGCGGGCGGGTGATTTCGCCCACCACCGGGATTCCTGAGAGCGACTATATCCATGATCCAGGCAAGCGATTTTATCAACCCGGCCAAAGCCTATGGTTTCAATACCTGGGCCGGCGTTCCCTGTTCCTTCCTGACGCCGTTCATCAATGGAGTGATCGATGATCCGGAGATGACCTATATCCCCTCGGCCAACGAGGGCGATGCAGTTGCAACGGCCACAGGAGCAGCCCTCGCGGGACGCCCCGCCGTTGCCATGATGCAAAATTCCGGCCTGGGCAACGCCGTCAGCCCTCTCAGTTCACTGAATTGGGTATTTCGGATCCCGGTGCTGTTGATCATCACATTGCGTGGTGAACCCGGATTGAGTGATGAACCACAGCACGAGTTGATGGGCCAGATCACCGGGCAGATCCTCGATCAGTTACAGATCCCCTGGGACTGGTTTCCACGCAGCGCTGATCAAGTCGAAGGTGCGCTGACCGTTGCCAACTGGCAAATGGAGCGGTCCGGTTTGCCCTATGCACTGGTCATGAAAAAAGGCTCAGTCGAGCCTGCGGACCTGAAAAGCGAGTGGCTGCCGGAAAGGCGACCAACAGCGTTCAGCGCAGAAGAGTTTCGGCCGGGCGAGGCGGTAATGAGCCGACAGCAGGCACTCACAACCGTGGTTGAAAATACCCCGGAAGATGAAACCGTGGTTATTGCTTCAACCGGGTTTACCGGCCGCGAATTATTCGCCATTGCAGACCGGCCCAACCAGCTTTACATGGTCGGTTCCATGGGGTGCGCCTCATCGCTGGGGTTGGGTATGTCCCTGGCAATGCCGGACAAGCGCATACTGGTGGCTGACGGTGATGGCGCCGCGCTGATGCGGATGGGCAACCTGGCCACGATTGGCGCCTGCGGCGGGGAAAATCTTCAGCACCTGTTGCTCGATAACGGCCTGCATGAATCCACTGGTGGGCAATCGACCGTGAGCCGTGCCGTGAGTTTTGCCGCTATCGCCCGGGCCTGTGGTTACCCGATGGCGTCAGAGGCCCTGACCCGGGACGAACTGGAGTCGTTTCTGAAGGCAAAAGGCGGGCCTGCATTGCAGCAACTGAAAACGACAAAGGGCGTGCCCGAAGGTTTGCCCCGGCCCGATATTACCCCGCGGGAAGTAAAACAAAGACTGATGCAGCACCTCGGCGTGGATACGCCCTGGCTGTCGTTATAGTTACAATAGCGCCCGGCGCGAATAAAAGGACATAAACATGGCATCCAGCCGTATTGAAAAAATGGGCAACCGAACCGGCCTGGCCGGCCTGATCGATCGCCTGCGTTACCACGAGGCATCGCGCCAGGGCCTTGGCCTGCTGTTGTTGCTGGTTTGCGCGTACTTCACTGTACCGGCAGGGGAGCCGCGTATCTTCGCCGGGTTCGCGATGGCTGCCGTCGGCCAGATTTGGCGCAT
>CAYUBS010000098.1:5733-11230 GCA_964443145.1 uncultured Wenzhouxiangellaceae bacterium
AACCTAACGAGGATGCTGTATGGGACGTGCGCCAGTCCATGATTCGTAATGGTGAGCTGGTCTATACCCTTTTTGAAGTTGGTGCGGCAGTCCTGCTGTGGTACCTCGCAACGGGCTGAGCAGGGACTCCTATGCGTTATATTCTTTTGAACCCCGGGCCGGTGAGCCTCAGTGACGGTGTCCGTGCTGTGGTGGCCAGTGAAGACCTGTGCCATCGGGAACCCGAATATTTTAAATTGCAGGACCGGGTGCGCAGCGGTTTGCTCGACGTGTATGGCCTGGACCATGAAATCTGGACCAGTGTGCTGCTTGGCGGTTCAGGGACCACAGCGCTCGAGGCCATGTTGTCCTCCCTGTTGCCGCGTAATGCCCGTCTGTTGGTCATTGAAAACGGCGTTTATGGCGAACGGATCAGCCGGATCGCTGAAATTCATGGAATCGGGTTTGAAGCGATCCACCATGAATGGATCGGGGCCGTTGATATGGAGCGGGTTGCGATAGCCTTGTCGGAGGGCGAATTTACCCACGTTGCCGCCGTTCACCACGAGACAACCACCGGCCGCCTGAACGACGTCGGGCGACTCGCCCAATTGTGTGAGCAGCATGGTGCAGGGCTTTTGCTGGATGCTGTTTCCAGCTTTGGTGCTGAGGACATTCCATTTGAATCACCGGCCTTGCTGGCTTGTGCCGCGACCGCGAATAAATGCCTGCATGGCATCCCCGGTCTGTGCATGGTCATCAGCCGAAAAACCGCCCTGAAACAGGCGGCAGAACCACCTCGAAGCCTCTATATGCACTTGCCGCTATGGGCAGGCAAGCAGGATCAACAGGGCACTCCGTTTACGCCAGCGGTAAACAGCGTGTTGGCCTTGAACAAGGCATTGGCGGAGTTGGAAAAACAGGGTGGTTGGCGGGCTCGCCATGCGCACTACGGCAAGCTGGCCGGCCAGGTTAAGCGGGCCTTGTCACGGCACAGCGTCCAGGCTTTGCTTGCCCCCGGGGAGTCATCCTGCGTACTAAACGCTTATCACCTGCCCAAGGGCAAATCCTATGACGACATCCATGACGGTTTGAAACAGCGCGGTTTCGTGGTTTATGCCGGCCAGGGCAGCCTGGTGACCGAGATGTTTCGGATTTCAACGATGGGTGACATCAGTAATTACGACATGGAGCGCCTGCTGGCCGCTCTTTCCGCGGTGTTTTCCGAATGATCGATGGTAAAATCCTGATATGAAAAATTCAAAACCCTTTACCTGCACCGGTCTGGCGTTACTGACTATCTGCCTTTTATTAATCTCTCCGGCCGCATTCGCCTACCTTGATCCCACTACGGGCAGCATGGTGGTGTCGGCTATCGTCGGTATTTTTGCCTCGATAGCATTGGCCGTGAAAACATACTGGTACAAGATCAAGGGTTTCTTCAGGCGCGACAACAAGCAGGACTCCTCCACCGGGGACACACCGGAATAGCGCGGCGGGGCCGGACGGGATGTCTTTAATTTCTGGCTGGATGGGCTGGCGACAATTCAGACGTTTGTCCTGGGAATGGCGCAATATCGTGGCTTACTCAGAAAGTGGCCAGGACTGGCATCAGTTTTCCGGACTGATAGCGCAATTGAACGGGCCGCTGAATCGCAAAGTCTGTTACGTCACTTCCGACAAAAACGATCCCGGGCTTGAACGTACGCATGAGAACTATCGGGCTATCTGGATTCCGGAAGGGTTATTTCGGACGATTTTCTTTCAGATCAACCAATCCGATATTTTTGTGCTGACCATGATGGACCTGCAAAACCTGCAGCTGAAACGTTCGACCTACCCGGTGCATTATGTTTACCTTTTCCATAGCATGGGTAGTACCCACATGGTCGATAACGAAAACTCGTTTGACCATTACGAAAGCCTGTTCTGCGCGGGTCCACAGCAGATTGAGGAAATCCGCAAGCGGGAACAGCTGAAGGGTCTGCCGGCAAAACACCTGTTTGACTACGGCCATCCGCGGCTGGAAGAGGTCATCGCCGAGGGCCGGTCATACCAGGCTGAAAAACGACCGGGCGAGCTTTCAACCGTGTTGATCGCACCCACCTGGGGTGATGATTCGATCTTCAATACCTGTGGCAAGGAGTTGATTGGCGTGCTGCTGGAGGCCGGTTACAAGGTCATCATGCGACCGCACTATCAAAGCAACCGTCAGACACCGGAAGTGATTGCTGCGGTCAGGGATACGTATAGCGGGCACGAGCGGTTTGAGTATATTGACCGGATGGGTGAGACTGGCTCCATCCTGCGCTCCGATGTGCTGGTCTGTGACTGGTCGGCGATGGCCCTGGAGTATTCGATTGGGCTGGAGAAGCCGGTGTTATTCATCGACCTGCCGCGCCGAATTCGTAATCCCAACTGGAAGGAACTTGAAATAGAACCCATCGAAGCCGCCATTCGAGACCAGGTCGGGGAGATTGTATCCCCTGCTTCCCTGAGTGATGCACCGGCTGCCATTGAACGCCTGGTAAGCGACCCGGAGCGTTTCCGGGAAACGATGCGCGAATTACGTGACACCATGGTTTTTCGCCTGGGCCACAGCATTCCCGATGGAGCAGCAGAGATTGCCCGCCTGGCTGATGAAAGAGCAAGAGCACGAGAGGTGGGACAGGAATGAGCAGCAGGAAACTTTGGCTTCTGGCAGCCTTAATTGCTTTATTTGCCTGTTCCGATGCAGCAGCTGAAACACTGATCAACAACGACGTACTCCGCCTGACGTTTGATGACCGGGGTAATCTGCAGTCTGCGGTGGTCTGCTTCCCGGCCTGCACCGGCGCCAATGCCCGGGTACAGCAGTTGGGCGACTCTGCGGTTATCGCCCTCAATTCGCCCGGAGCAGGGCAGTGGAGTCGCGAAGAAAGCCGTTCGGATACACACATCGAGTTACGCTTCCGGAGTACTTCGGGCGGCGAAAAGACCTGGCGGATTCCGCGTAAGGGCCATCTGGTCGAGTTAGAGCACTCCGGCATGACCTCGATGTCGATTCAGGCGGGAGAAACATTCAGACCCCGGGATGCCGCTGGCTTTGGTAACTGGCTGGAGCAAAGCCGCTACGCTGTACTGCACAACGGCGACGTGCAGCAGGTCGCGTTGGACGATACCGATACCACCGCGGCTACCGTCAACCAGTGGGTAGGCTTTCGCAATCGCTACTGGACCCTGATGGCGTCGCCGCCTTCTGAAATAAGCGCCAGTCTGCATACGGCGGAAGATAATCCTGATGCACGGATCACCGTTGAGATGGTTCCGGGTACGTGGTCTTTCTACCTGGGACCGGTCGAACCGAAGGTTTTAAGCAACGCAGCCCCTGAATTGAGCAACCTTTTATACGCCGGTTTGTGGTTCTGGCTCAGGTGGATCTGTTTTGCGATGTTCCACATGATGGCCGTAATTCATTCTGTGATTCCTTCCTGGGGACTGGCTGTGATGATCATGTCGCTGGCAGTGAACATTCTGATGATGCCGTTGAGCCGTATCGCGGAGCGCCTGCAGCAACAGGTCAATGAGACCGAGGCCAGGCTGGCACCGGAGTTGCAGCGCATCAAGCAGGGTTTCAAGGGCGAAGTGCAGGCAGCGAAAATCCTGGCATTGTATAAAACTGAGCGGGTACATCCGCTGTATAGCCTCAAAAGCATGATGGGTGTGGCTGTGGTGATCCCGGTGTTCATCGGTGCTTTCGATATGCTGGCGGAAAATATCCATCTGTTGAACTCAGGGTTTCTATGGATTTCTGACCTGTCCCGGACAGACGATCTTTTTCGCCTGCCTTTCACACTGCCGTTTTTTGGCAACGAACTGAACCTGTTACCGTTCCTGATGACAGGCCTGTCGGTGGTGGCATCAGGGCTGCACAAGCCATTGGCATTGAATGCCGAGCTGAGGAACAAGCAGGTACGCAACATGCTGCTGCTGGCGGCGGGGTTCTTCGTGCTGTTCTATACTTTTCCCGCCGGTATGGTGTTGTACTGGACGACGAATAACCTGATATCCGTCACCAAGAGCCTTTGGGCACGTCGCTAGAGTCAGCAGAACCAGGCGAACGAACAGGAAACAACGATGAACGCAGAAAAAATCCTCAGCGCAGAACAGACCGCCCAGTTTCACCGCGATGGGTTCCTTGTAGTGCGCGGCATGTACTCGGCCGAAGAAACCCGGGCCATCAGCGACTGGACCGACGAAGTGGCCGCCATGCCCGAAGTTCCAGGCAAGTACATGATGTATTTCGAGGACCATCAGTCAGACAGCTCCCGTATCCTCTGCCGTATAGAGAACTTTGTGCCTTACCACGAGGGTTTTTCGAAACTGATCACCGCGCGTCGCATGCAGCAAGCGGTTACCGAACTTTTCGGTGAAGAATCGGTGCTGTTCAAGGACAAGATCAACTTCAAACTGCCGGGTGGTGACGGGTTCAGAGAGCACCAGGATGTACAGGCGGGCTGGGACGTTTTTGCCGACATCCACATCACGGCAATGATCGCGATTGACGAGACCAACGCAGCCAACGGCAGTCTGGAAATGATAGCCGGTATGCACAAGCAGGGCGTTCTGGGCACCATGTGGGCGCCACTGACCGATGAAGATACTGGCCACGTTGATTACCTGGCGGTGCATTGTCAGCCGGGCGACGCCGTATTTTTCGACTCTTTTGCACCGCATCGATCTCAACCCAACTTAACCGGCGAGGCGAGGCGGGTGCTGTACATCACCTACAACAAGCTGTCCGAGGGCGATTCCCGGGAACAGTACTATACTGATAAACGTAACAACTACCCGCCGGATATAGAGCGTGATCCGGATAAAGACTACAGCTTCAAAGTTTGAGGAGAGCGCCATGGACAACATAAAAGTACCCGTTTCACCGGGGGAAGTGCTCGACAAGATCACCATTCTGGAGATCAAGTCCGAGCGCATGACCGACCCGGAGAAAGTCGCCAATGTTGGTGTAGAACTGGCCCTGCTGAAGGAAACCTGGAACGAGACCATCCGTGATACAGAGGAAATCCAGAAGCTGCACACGCAGCTGAAGAAAATAAACGAGGCGCTGTGGGAAATCGAGGACGATATTCGCGACAAGGAACGGGCGAAGGAATTCGACAAGCGCTTTATCGAGCTTGCCCGCGCGGTCTATGTGACGAATGACCGCCGCTCTGAGATCAAGAAGCAACTGAACCTGCATCTCGGCTCTGAGATCATCGAAGAAAAATCCTACAAAGACTACAGCTGAAAAGGGGTGCCGCTGCTTAGGCAGTGCCTCGCCTGAAGGCCGGGGTGGGATATGCCTAATGCAGGACACGCTCGAGACATCCCTGTTCGCTCGGAACGCGCTCCCGGCGCGTTATGGTCCTGAATTAGGCATATCCCACCCCGACCTCCAGGCTGACACGCCGCAGATAACACCCCTTTCATCACCGTGCGTGAATTAATCCTTGCATGTACCGCCTTTTTCCTTTTACTATCG
>CAYUBS010000099.1:0-11080 GCA_964443145.1 uncultured Wenzhouxiangellaceae bacterium
CAAGGCATGACTGTTCAAGCTGCTCGAGGAAACCAAAACCATCTTCCCGGTCCAGCCGCTGCAACAGCAGGTGGATGACGCCGTCACAACCCAGGCCCAGGCTCCACACCAGGTCTTCATCCGCGTGCATGTCATAGGTAACAAACGCAGGCTCCCCGCTATCAAAAACCTTCGCGGCATGATGCACAAGATCCCCTTCCAGACAGCCCCCGGAAATCATGCCCTCGAACGCAGCATCCGCGCTGACCAGCATCATCGCGCCGGGCTTGCGGTAAGTTGACCCCTCGGTCGCAATGATCGTCGCAAGCACCAGCGATTTTTCGCCACGGTGTTTGCGGTAAAATTCCAGTAATGCAGGAATACCAAGATGCACGTTATGATCCGTTCTCAGAAAAGGAAATAATAACCCGTGGACGATAATAAACACTACGAAACTCTGGACCCTGAGAACTGGGACGAGATGCGCGAACTGGCACACCGGATGGTGGATGACGCGCTGGACTATATCCAGAGTGCGGGGGACCGGCCCGTGTGGACCGCAGTTCCGGATGATGTCGCTGAGCAACTGAAACAAGCAGCACCGACCGCTTCATCCTCCCCGGCTGAGGTGTACGAGGAATTCCAGTCCCAGATCCTGCCCTACAATTTGCATACCAACCACCCGCGATTCTGGGCCTGGTACATGGGCAGTGGAACCGTGATGGGCGCCATGGGGGACTTCCTGGCGGCCGTGCTCAACCCCAATGTGGGCGGCATCAATCATGTCGCACCCCGTGTCGAACAGCAGGTGATCAGCTGGATCGTCGACATGATGGCTTTTCCAAAAAGCGCCAGCGGGCTCCTGACCAGCGGAGCTTCAATGGCAAATTTCACCGCACTCACTGTTGCCCGGAACAGTAACTGTGGGTTTGATGTCCGGCGCGAAGGCGTGCAGGCGGCTCCGGGACCACTCACTGCCTATGCGTCAACAGAAATACACAGCTGCAACAAGAAGGCCATCGAGACCCTGGGGCTGGGCTCGGACGGCCTGCGCACCGTCGCAGTGAACGAGGACTACACCCTTGATCTTGAAGCCCTGGCGCTGCAGGTCAGAGAGGATCGCGCAAACGGCATGATTCCTTTCTGTGTCATCGCCACGGCTGGCACCATCAACACGGGTGCGATCGACGATATGAATGCCATCGCAGATTTCTGTGTTAGCGAAGGCCTGTGGTTTCACGTTGACGGGGCCATCGGGGCCGTTGCCATGCTGGCTGATAATGTCCGCCCGCAACTGGCTGGTATCGAGCGGGCAGATTCCATCGCCCTGGACCTGCACAAGTGGATGCACATTCCCTTCGAAGCCGGTTGTGTTCTGGTTCGTGATGCGTCGGCCCACCGTGATTCATTTGCCCTGACTACCGAATACCTTCAGCGGGACGAAGACGGTGGTGGCATGGCCTCGGGAAGCCACTGGTTCAGCGATTACGGGCTGCAGTTAACGCGCCAGTTCCGGGCGTTAAAGGTCTGGATGTCCATCAAGGAACATGGACTGGATCGCTTTGGACGGATGATGGCCCGAAATGTCGAACAGGCGCACTACCTCGGCAAGCTGGTGGAAACCCGGGCCGAGCTAGAGCTGACAGCGCCGATTGGCCTGGATATCGTGTGCTTCCGTTACAACCCCGGCGGACTGGACCAGCAAGCGCTGAACTCATTGAACCGGAAACTACTGGTCCTGTTGCAGGAAGGCGGTGTGGCGGCTCCCTCCTACACCACCTTGCAGGGCGACTACTGCCTGCGCGCGGCAATTTCCAACCACCGCAGCCGCTTTGAAGACTTCGACCTGATGGTGGATGAGGTGATTCGGATCGGCGGGGAACTTGCCCGGGCTATAGCAACCAGATAATCCCTGTATTCCTGAACAGCTTGTACCACTTGCGCTGGCTCTTGGTGGAACGGCCCTTGGTTCCCTTCAGACCCATGACCGCTTTGCGCATCTGCAGCCACTCAGCCGAGCCCCACAGGTATGAACCCTCAATCAGCTGGTCAAAGCTGGCATGGACATCTGCCGCCAGCCCGGGATCGACGAAGAAGAACCCCATTTCATTGTTGTACAGGCGGGAGCGGTAATCGAAGTTGGTTGTCCCGATAAATCCGAAGTCTTCAGAAAGAAAGTACTTGGCGTGCAATTTTCCATACTGCCGGTCGCCCTGGCCCAACTTCACGGAATCCAGTCGCCCGGTCTCATAAATTTTTAGCTGCGGATTATTTACCAGCTCCAGCCACAACTCACTGCTGACCAACTCCGCACTCATCTCGTCTGCACCCTTCAGGCCCAGCCATTGCTCCCTGACGTCGGGTGGTAGCAACAAGCGCGGTGCGGTCTCCATATCGATCACCGATTGCGCCGGAAAATTATCGGAAGTCAAAACCGAGTTAGTGATGATTTCCAGCGTTGCACCCGGGTGGTCAGCCAGCCATTGCCGAAAGTTTTCGGCTTCATCATTGACCATCTTTCCCGCGCTGTTTTTGTACTCGGCAAGAAACAGGTAGGGAGAAACGATCCTGATGGAACGCGCATCGGGAGACTCGTCAGCCACCTGTGCGAGTATCGTCATGATCGAATTTGGATTGCGCTCCTGGTTACGCTTGACCTCGGTGACGACCTGGGTGTCGGTTAGATTACCCATCTCGTGGGCCAACCGGACGCGGGAGTCGTGGAATCCCGAATTCATGTAGTCCTGCATTTTTTCCTGTGCCGGCCTGAAGTAGGCAAAACCCTTGAGCTTCTCCAGGGCATTTTGAGAGGTATAGCGCTGTTTAGAATACTGAACGTTGTTACTTTCCGACCTGACCGGCTTGATCCGCTTGTTCGACTTCAACAGAAACAGCAAAGTTGAATAGATCTCGCTGACCTCACCCACTGTCACATCTTCTTCGTGCTCATTGCTGGAAGAACGTAGCAGGATCTCAGCATCCCGAAACGGATCGGGATCGGGGCTGCCATCGCTTTGAATTCCGTAATAGTCTTCCGAAATATTGCGGCCACCTGTAATCACTGCGGCTTTACTTTCAAAACTCCCATCTTTCACCAGCAATTTATCGTGGGACCGGCGATTGGGGTTACCGGCTTTGGTCAAAGCATTAAAGACCACTACCTGCACACGGGCCTTCCTGGTGGTCAGCTGGCCCTCATCGTTACGCATGAAACCCGCATTGTCCGCACAGGTCTCCAGAGCTCTGAGGCCCACGTGGGAGCCACCGCTGATGGAACCTACCGAGTCGATCGTCACGCGGACATCCACACCGCGTCGGACGGCATTACACAGCGCGCCCAGCATTGCATGGCCGACCAGGTCAGTTTTGAAAATGTAATAGGTGAAATCGATCGTGTGCTCAGCGTTTTCGATCATCCATAGCTTCACCGCCAGTGACGTGAGCGCAGCCTCGTTTGTTGGCCCAAGGAATTTCGTCCGCGCATGCTGTACCGGGATAGCCGCCTTCTTACCCAGTTCAATCAGGTCTTCCCCTGTGTCCTTTTCCGGCATCCAGGTTCTGTCTGCATACAGATCATTAATCTGCGGATCGTCTATTGCACCCAGAGGGGGACAGTCCGGTAGCTTCTGGGTGCCTGCCGGGCACGAATGCCCGGACGGTGTCGTCACGCAGGATGCCGTCAATAGTACAAAAACCAGTAACAAGCCTGTCCGGGCAAATCGTAAACTGCAACTCATCATGGGGAATCACTCCAGGTTAGCTCGGCCGCAACGGCATAATGGTCTGAGACGACATCCGGAAATACCGCATAGTTGCTGAAAGACAGCTCTTCCGAAATCAGAATCCAGTCCAGCCTGGCGCCCTTGTCTCCATAGGTCGACAGCCCTTCAGCATGCGGGTCGAATACCGACAGGTTCAACAATTCCGCGAGGTATTTCAGCGAAGAATCCTCGGTTTGCCAGTCGGTATTGAAATCACCCATCACGACCATCGGCCCTTCGATTGCAGAAAGCAGGCGATACATTTCATCAATTTGAGAGCGGCGTACAGAACGCCTGGAGAAATCCAGATGTACTGACACGAACTTTACGCTTAAAGGTTCTTCCAGCACGCCGGATGGGTTCCAGTCCAGGGCCACCACTGAAAAGCCCTTGGTCGTTGTTGGTTTCGATGGTTTGAAACTGTGGGCGAAACTTCCCTGGAATGGATACGTCGACAGCAACGCCGTACCAAAATCATAAATGCGGTTGCTGGCATGCACGCCAAGAAATGAACAGTCATAGCTGCTGTTTTCAGACAAAAACTCTACGTGGTTAAACTTGCCGCTCCAGGACGACGCCGCATCGGCTTCCTGCAATGCAATGACATCGGCTTCAGCCTTGTCCAGCAAATGCCCAAGCTCTACCAGGTTGGACCGGATAGTCTCCCCACTCAACAGCATTTGATTCCTGCCGTCTTTACGGCCATGGGCAACGTTCAGCGTGACCACCCTGAGATAGTCATTCTCCAGCACCACTGGCGTGCGGTCCGCGCAATCTGCGGCCAAAGCGCTGGAGATCGTCATCCAGCACAAAAGCAGCATTACGCTAATACTGGAAATCCTTGCAGGAGAGTGCAGCATCAGTCTGTAAACGGCGAGCGCAGGTTGAGGGATATGGCCCTGTATGCGCCATTTGAGCTGCGTTTATAAGAAAGCCCTATGTGCTCAAATTTCATAAACCATATCTTCATCGGCTTTTTGCCAATTCCAAGCGCCAGCCCGATTTCCCATTGGTCCTGGATAGATTCCACGCGGTCCTCGTCAAACTCGAAGTTGATCTTATCGTACAGATAATTGTAAGTGACATGCCAATTCAACCACGCCTGATCACCACCCAGCTGCAACCCACCCAGTGAATGGGCAAACTCCAGCCCCCCCATCAAGGAACCGTAACGCCCGCGTTCTTCACGTTCGGGTTTATACCCGGCATAGTAGACTGCATTGATCAGCGACCAGTTGTGCCTGTCACCCTCGCCCAGCAGGTAACGACTCTTCAACCCGCCGTACCAGATCCCCGCCCACTTATCCGTGTCTTTCTCATACCCACCCCCGATATGCGCATAGGGCCGCAGCGCCCATCTGTCATTCACCGGTATTTCAACCTGCACACCCGGGGTAAAACTGATGGTGCCGAAATTTTCCGGGTCAATGATGTCAGGAACATCGTCGAATCTGTGCAGGCCAAAAGACAATGGATACTGAATTTCAATGCCCAGAATACGTTTACCATCTGAATCGAAACCGGACTTGCGGATCGTCTGCCTGGGCGGAATGCGAAACACGAACACCGAACGGTTATTATCGACCTGGTACCAACCCGTGCCAAAGAACGCCCCCATGGCCCAATGCACCTGGCGAGCCGGCTCATCTGCCAGCGCTTCGGCCTGCGCCTTTAGCGTTGACGGGATGATGATTGAAAGCAGGACCAGCAGCAAAATACGCATAGATTTCTTCGGAATAATTCGTGCCTGATACGAGTTAGTGAAAGAGTACACGATGGCACGTAAAATGTACCGCTTCCAGCCAGGGGAATGATTTTCATCAAGCCATGAGCATAGAAATAACAGGACTGACCATCTATCCCGTCAAATCGATGAAGGGCATCGCACTGGAGCGCTCTACCCTGACTGGACAAGGGCTGCTATACGATCGCCACTGGATGGTGGTCACGGCCAGTGGGCGCTTCATCACACAGCGCAACCTGGCCCGCATGGCGCTGGTGCATACGGAACTGGCTGACGGGGGTGTAACGCTCTCGTTGCAGGGACACGGTTCCATCACGATCCCCGCCAATGGTTCAGGTGGTGAGGAAATCCGGACGAAAGTCTGGGGCGACGTCTGCGAAACCATCGATGAGGGGCAGGAAGTCTCGCGCTGGTTAACGGCTGCGCTGGAAAGTAAAACAGAGTTCCGTCTGGTACACATGGCCCCTGGCTTTGTCCGGCCACAAGGCAAACCCGAACACCTGGGTGAGGACACCCATACCTATTTTGCAGATGCGGCCCCGTTTCTTATTGCCAATGAAAGCTCATTGAATGCTCTTAATCAGGAATTGAAGACACGCGGGGAAAGCCCGGTACCGATGGATCGTTTCCGCCCCAATATCGTGTTGCGGGGACTGCAGGCGTTCGCCGAACACACGACGCCCGCCATTCGGTCGGAAACTTACAGTTTCAAGTTCTGTCACCCTTGCGAGCGTTGTGTCATCACAACCATCAACCAGAACACCGCCGAGAAAAATCCCGACTGGCAACCCTTTAACACGCTGAAAGAAATCAACCCGGTACCCGGCAAAAAACCGGCGCCTGCGTTCGGGCAAAATGCGACGCTGCTGAATGGGGACCGGGCAACCGTTGCCGTTGGCGACCGCCTGGTACTTTAATCCAGCCAGTCGGTTACTGAAATCCCGATGCCCAGGCGGTTCACCTTGTTGTTGTAATCGATCAGGCTCTCACCGTAGCCGTAAAAATACTGTACGTAACCCTTCAGGTAAGGATAGTTAAGTATCGGGAAGCTCCAGCTGAGCTCGACGGCGCCCCGGTCGAAACCACTTTCCAACTGGTTGCGCAGCATGGTGCTGAATACGTGGCCGTTGCGGCCGTATACCAGGCGGACCTCGCCGTGGCCCAGGTAGTCATCGATATCAGGGTTGTCACTCTTGTCTTTGTCTGTTGAAACCCATATCCAGGGTTTGGCCGCAAAAGCCCAGTTGCCGCGCTCAAAAAGAAAGGAGGCGTATAAGCGGTTCCAACTGCGTGACAACCCCCCTGCTCTGCCATTGGACTGATGAACAAAACCAAGGGCATTAACCGAGTTGGTCATGCCCCAGATGTGCCAGTCATTTCGAAATTGCACCCAGATTTCAGGTTCGTGGTTGGTTTCCCGAAACGGTTCTGAATTTTCCGAGTTGTACATCTGCCAGAATGAACGATTGGTGTAGGCGCCGTAAATATCCATCCGGTTATTGAACAGACCAACGGCCAGCGGCACCTTCAGACTGATCTGGAATTGGCTCTCTACGTCCTCGGTTCCAAATTCAGGCTTACCCAATGGGTCCTTGTTTAGCTCCGGACCCCAGTTTTCCCAGTTATAGGCTGCCACCAGGAAATAATTGGGCCTGTGCGCCAGAATACTAAATGGACTGGCCGCCACCGCGCGTTCTGCAGCCAGCCGCTTCTCCACCGCGCTTTCCGGTTCCGCGGCGGCCTGCTGCGGAGCCTGGCTTTCCGGCTCAGCAACGGGGCTGCACTGCGTGCGGATCTCAGCCAGGGTCATCGTGTCGTCTGCGGTTTCGGCCAGGCGGAGCACGCAAGCCTGGTCCAGCCCGGCATCTGCCGCAAGAACAGAACCAGCCACCATCAGCAACCCGAACAGACCAACCAGCGTGGCCACCTTGCGGCAGCCGGACTCAGCAATCATTCATTCCCGCCATCCTCACCATCACCTGCATCTTCATCTTCATCTTTATCATCACCTCCAAACAGCTCTTTGAACCTGGAGCTGACTTTGATCTCGGCTTTGTCCAGGTGTTTTCTGGCCTGGGCCTTCAGTAATTCGATGGCTGCAGCCTTGGTGACCTCGGACAGAATCTCATTTGCAATCACGTTGGAGACTTCTGTCGGCGTACCTTTGAGGTCATTCAATTCAACCGCACCGATCTTGATGTCGGAGTAGTGATCGAGAGATTCTGATTCAAATGCCGCACGGGACTCACTCATCCTGAAATGGCGAACCACTATGATTTTTTCCTCTTTGGCAGGCTCCTCCTGACCATCAGCGTCGGCGTCTGATGCCGGCTCGGAGCTGGATTCCGTCTTTTGAAGAGCGGCCATCAAATCAGTGAAGTTCGTCTTACCTCCCTTCTCTTCGATCACAATATCCGGACTGTCAATTACCATCCGCTTGATGTCGAAATTCGCGTAATCAACTGCAGCCTCAATGCCATTCAGGCTGATGGCATTCTTATTTTTGTATCCGGGCGGGTTAGCTACGGTCACGCTGGAAATGTTCAGTGAACCATCCTTAATATTGGTTTCCACAGACCCCACAGATACCCGGGTGCCCAGCGACGAGGAACTGGATGCCTCGATCTGCCTCCTGATCATATTGTCCATGTAAAAGTTGGTGTAATACCAGACGCCCCCACCAACGACCAGCAGTAAAATAAACAAAGTGACCATAATTTTTTTCATAACAGGCTCCAGGATGTTCCGGATTAACTAAAGACTCCCCCCTACCAGTTCCGCAAGGATACAATATGCCGATGAATGAAGAGAAAACAACGCACTTCGGCTACCAGGAAGTCGCTGTAGAAGAAAAGGCCGGCAAAGTTCGGGAAGTATTCGATTCCGTCGCCGATAGCTATGACCTGATGAACGACCTGATGTCCCTTGGCGTTCATCGTCTCTGGAAGCGTGATTTCGCCGCCAACAGCGGTATCGGCCTGGGTGACCGGGTGCTCGACCTGGCCGGCGGCACCGGTGACATTGCAGCGCTGTTAAGCAAACGTGTCGGCTCCAATGGCCACGTGGTGTTAAGCGACATTAACGAAGCCATGCTCAACGTTGGCCGTCAACGCCTTGAAGACCAGGGTATCGTCGGCAATATCCAATACGCGATCGCCAATGCAGAATACCTGCCCTTCGAAAGCAGTGAGTTTGATGCCGTAACCATCGCATTCGGCCTGCGCAATGTGACCAATAAGGACGCTGCGCTGAGCGAAATGCACCGGGTACTCAAGCCGGGCGGAAAGGCCATGATCCTGGAGTTTTCACAAGTCCAGGCAGAACCCCTGAAAGCCGTTTACGATGCCTGGTCCTTCGGGGCATTGCCCAGGCTGGGCAAGCTGATTGCCGGCGATGAGGACAGCTACCGCTACCTGGCCGAAAGCATCAGGCAGCACCCGCCGCAGGAGGAGCTGGCCCGGATGATGGGAGAAGCCGGCTTTGAGCAAGTGCGCTACCGCAACCTGACCGGCGGAATTGTAGCCATACACAGCGGAGTACGTGCCTGACCATGCCTGAATACAAGACACCTCTTCCCGGAATCCTGGCAGCGATGCTGGAATCTGCCATCAACCGTTTGCTGGACCTGGATGACGATACGCCGGACCGGCTGGAACGGCTGGAAGGCAGGATGCTGGAACTCGATCTCGAAGGCGTTGGGATCACGCTCTTTTTTGCGTTCAATGGCCGGCAGGTTGAAGTCGGGACGCGCTCCCTGCATGAGCCGGACACGGTGATCAGCGGATCTCCGGTCGCCCTGTTCGCCATGGCCGTGCCGGATGGCATGAGCAGCTGGGGCACACCGGAATCGCGCGTAACCATCACCGGGGACGCCAACCTGGCTCGTGATCTGGAACGATTGTTTTCCCAGCTCGACCCCGACTGGGAAGGCCGGCTTTCACGAATTTTTGGTGATGTCTGGGGCCACCAGGTGGCCGCCGGCTTACGTGCCGGTGCTGAACAGGCCCGCGATACCGCCGGGAATGCCGGTGAAATGATCAGTGAATACATGCAGCAAGCTAACAGCCCGGTGGTGGGTCGTGATGATGTCGTCGAATTCTCCGAGGCCGTAGAAGAAAGCCGGGAGTGGGCCAACGCGCTGGAAGCCAGGATCGCAGGCATGGAAGACCCCGCCGAATGATCCACACACTGCGCCAGTTTGCCCGCATGCTGAAGATCAGCGTGATTCTGTCACGCTACCAGCTGGATGAGTTTCTCGAAGCTACCCACCTGTACCGCCCCATGCGATTGCTGCGCGCGATACCGCCCTGGCGCCAACGTGATCTCTCAGACAAGCCCCGTGGGGAGCGCCTGCGACTGGCGCTGAACGAAATGGGGCCGATCTACGTCAAGTTCGGACAGATTATTTCAACCCGGCGTGACCTGGTCGCCCCGGATATCGCAGACGAACTGGCACTTCTGCAGGACCAGGTAACGCCCTTCCCTGGCACTGAAGCCCAGGCCATTGTTGAAAAGGCATTGAACAAGCCTGTTTCCGAGCTATTCGGGTCTTTTGATCTTGAACCGCTGGCATCGGCCTCCATCGCGCAAGTGCATGCAGCCACCCTGCCGGAGGGCCGGAAGGTAGTGGTAAAAGTAGTCCGCCCCGGCATCAACCGCTTGATTCGCCGCGACATTGACCTGTTGATGGCGATTGCACAGCTCGCGGAAAAGTACTGGGAGAGCGGATCGAGGATCAGACCGACCGAGTTTGTCCGCGAGTTCGAGACCTTTATATTCGATGAGCTCGACATGACCCGAGAGGCATCAAACGCGTCCGCCCTGCGCAACAATTTTGCCGGCTCCAAAGAACTCTATGTTCCGGAAATCTACTGGCCGTACTGTAAAGAACGTGTGCTGGTGATGGAGCGTGTTTTCGGAATCCCGATCAGCGACGTGCAGCGTTTGAAGGAGGCCGGCGTTAACCTCGAGCGGCTCGCCAAGATGGGCATCCGGGTGTTTTACACGCAGGTTTTTCGCGACAACCTGTTCCACGCCGACATGCACCCGGGGAATATCCTGGTAGATGTGAGTGACCCGGAAAACGCCAGTTACATCGCGCTCGATTTCGGCATTGTCGCCAGCCTGACACCCAAGGATCTGTATTACATATCGGAAAACTTCCAGGCGCTGTTCAACCGCGACTACTTCCGCGTGGCACAGTTACATATTGATGCCGGTTGGGTTCCCCACGATACACGCGTGGACGAGCTGGAAGCGTCGGTCCGTGCTGTTGGCGAGCCCAGTTTCTCCAGGCCGCTGAATGAAATCTCGTTCGGCAACCTGATGCTCAAGCTGTTCCAGGTGGCCTACCGCTTCAAGCTGGATATCCAGCCGCAACTCATCATGCTGCAAAAAACCCTGCTGAATATAGAAGGGCTGGGGCGCGAGTTGTATCCGGAGCTGGACGTGCTGGCTACCTCCAAGCCGGAACTGGAACGCATATTGCGTGAGAAACACGGTATCGACCAGGCAACAAGGGACTTGCGCGAGCGCCTGCCGGGCTGGCTCAGCCGGGCGCCGGACATGCCGGGACTGGTGTATGACTACCTGAAGC
>CAYUBS010000100.1:0-10867 GCA_964443145.1 uncultured Wenzhouxiangellaceae bacterium
GCACAATCCCCTGGCCGCGTACATAAATAAGTGTATTGGCCGTTCCCAGGTCGATTGACAGATCGTTGGAAAACAAGCCACGAAGACTTTTGAAAACCATAATGATAAATAATCCGTTGAACCGCACCGCGGTTGAGTCGCCTAATGTATCAGCAGATTCCAGATCCCGCAAGCTGAAAAACCTCTAAAAGCCAGTATTTATGCGGGATTCGGGCTTTCAGTAGAACGTCGGTACAGCACCATTTCACGCCTGAACACGAATTGTGATATATCACAGAACCTGATCAGAAATGAAACAAACCCGCAGTCTGAAGCCAAATCCGGTAGAATGCGCGCGATTGTTTATCAGCAGTGAGAAGAGCATGTCCGCACTGATTTGTGGTTCGCTGGCCTTTGACACCATCATGGTATTTCCGGGTCAATTCAAAGAACATATTCTCCCAGACAAAGTACACATTCTTAATGTGGCTTTCCTGGTTCCCGAAATGCGTCGCGAGTTCGGTGGCGTTGCCGGCAATATCTCTTACAACCTGAAATTGCTGGGTGAAGACCCCTACCCCATGGCGACGGTTGGCGATGATTTCGGCCCTTATAAGCGACACCTGGATCAACTGGGTATTTCACAGCGTTATGTCCGCCACATGGAGGGTGAATTTACACCCCAGGCGTTCATCACCACGGATATTGACGACAACCAGATCACCGCATTTCACCCGGGTGCCATGCAGCACAGTTACCTGAACAAGATTGCCGATACAGAAAACATACGTGTCGGCATCGTAGCGCCGGATGGCAAGCAGGCAATGATTCAGCACAGTGCCGATTTCGTCGAGGCCGGAATTCCCCACATCTTCGATCCGGGCCAGGGCATGACCCTGTTCAACGGGGATGAATTGAAGCAATTCATAAAAGAAGCGAAGTACATCGTCGTGAATGATTATGAATTTCAGTTACTTAAGCAAAAGACCGGGCTGGATGGAGATGCCATCGCCAACCAGGTCGAAGCCATGATCGTAACCCGCGGCGCCGAAGGCTCAACCCTGCGCACCCGGGACGGGGAACAGGAAGTCAGCGCAGTAAAACCCGACGACGTCCAGGACCCGACCGGCTGCGGCGACGCCTTCCGCTCCGGCCTGCTGTACGGTCTGCTGAATGACCTGGACCTGGTTTCCTGCTGCCGGATCGGCTCGGTGATGGGTGCCATCAAGGTCGCTCAACAGGGTCCCCAGAACCACAATCCGACCTTCGACGATATCCAGGAGCGTTTCTTTGGCGCTTACGGCTATCGTTTTTGATCGATAAGGTTGACTTTCCGAGGCTGTACATAGAGAATTTGCGCCCCGATTGATCTCAATGATCATTCAGGCACAAGCAGTTTAAGGTGATGTAGCTCAGCTGGTTAGAGCGCGGCATTCATAATGCTGAGGTCGGTGGTTCAAGTCCACCTATCACCACCATATAAAAAGGGCCCCGAAAATGGGGCCCTTTTTATATGTGGTGTCTGGGGGGCTGACACCGCGTTGTCGTTTCTGTGCTTCTTCTTTGGCGACCTGGTTGGTGAGGGCTGGAACCGCAGCATCGGCTTGAATGACCCCAGTGCACATGCGGAAATTCTGGCCCTGCGTGACGCCGGCCAAGGTCTGCAAAATTATCGGCTTCCATCCTGCTCCATTTTTCGCAAACGCAGGAGTCCTGGGAGTCAGTCGGGCAGTTGAGTAAAAAACCAATCTGCAATATACTTCGCCGCTGCTTAAGATTACCCTTGAAAATCACAAACTTAATACCCGCGAAAACGTGGGAAAGGCCATTGAAAATGAAATTTTGGACCGGCTTAGCCTGTATATTATTGCTCGTCGCCACCGACTCAGCCTTCGCCTATCTCGATCCGGGAACCGGCAGTATGTTACTGCAGGTCATTCTGGGTGGTGTTGCGGCTGTTGCGGTAGCCATTAAGTTGTTCTGGTACAAAATTCGCGTCGCGATAGGATTGAGCCGGAAGCCTGACGCCGAAGACGAAGACGAATCCAGCTGAAGTGAGCACTGCATCATCGTCTGCCGTTGATACGGGTTCATTCCGGGACCGGGATGGCCGAATTTACAGCCATCAAGGCCGCATCTTCAGAGGGCTCAGTGCGAGTGCCCTGGACGATTTCAAGAAACTCGAATCTACCGGTTTCTACGCCAGGTTCCTGCAAAAGGGCCTGCTCGTCAGTAGCGACATACTGAGCCCTGAAGACGAAACTTTGCCCCCGGAGATAAGGCAGCAGTGGGCGGGATTTATCGAGCATCGACGAATTCCGGTGATTTCCTACGCATACGAATGGACCTTTGGCATGTTGCGCGATGCTGCGATCCTGCAACTGGACCTGGTGGAGGCAGCCATTCTGGAAGGAATGACTCTGAAGGATGCCACGCCCTACAACATCCAGTTCGATGGTGGTAAGCCGGTCTTCATTGATATCGCTTCGTTTGAGACTCTGCCGCCCGGTGTACCCTGGGCCGGCTATCGCCAGTTTTGTGAAATGTTCCTTTTTCCGCTCATGCTACAGGCTTATAAGGGGATACATTTCCAGCCTATGATGCGTTCAAACATCGATGGCATTGATGTTCAGACCGCCGCTCGCCTGTTCGGTTTCCGGGATCGCTTCCGTGCTGGTGTATTCAGTCATGTGTGGTTGCAGGCCAAGCTTGACAGCCGATATGGAGGCACTCAGCAGAACGTTCGATCTGATCTCAAATCGGCAGGTTTTAACCGGGAAATGATCCTGGCCAATGTCCGCAAGCTGCGTAAATTGATAGGGAAACTGAGCTGGCAGGGGGAAGGATCCGAGTGGGGCGGTTACGAAGAGTTTCACAATTACAGTGAAAGCGATCACCAACTGAAGGAAGACTTTATTGGCAATTGTGTTGCTGACAGTAAAGCTGACGTGGTATGGGATATTGGTTGCAACACAGGACAGTTTTCGAAAATAGCAGCACAGCACGCGAATTGTGTGCTCGCCATGGACCTCGATCATTTTGCCGTAGAACGTCTCTACCGTGAAAGCAGGGAAACCGGCATGACGACGATCCTGCCATTGGTGCAAAATATTGCAGATCCGTCTCCGAACTGGGGGTGGCGCAACCGCGAGCGACGTGATCTTCAGACACGAATCCGTCCTGACCTCGTACTATGTCTGGCGCTCATTCACCACGTAGTCATCTCAGCCAATGTGCCAATGGAAGAGTTTGTCAGTTGGCTGGCTGAGCAGTCGGATCAATTGGTGATCGAATATGTCTCACGATCCGATGATAAGGTAAAAGCCCTGTTGCGTAACAAAGAAGACAAGTATTCCGATTACAGTAAAGAAGAGCTGGAGAAAAACCTGGGCAAATACTTCAGAATTGTCCGGCAGCAGGAAATGGAATCAGGCAACCGTCAGCTCTATTGGTGCGCACCTTCTGATTCAACCGTTTGATCACTCTATTCGACACGAATTGATTTCAGCAGTACCGAGGATCGCCAGCCACTCGAATCCGGTGCTTCATACGCCTGATCGAACAACAAGGAAACAAAATTTCTTCCAGGGATTAACGTTTCTGGATCTAACTCCAGCCTTACTTCTTGCCAGAATCCCTTGCCCATCTTTAACGTCACCGGATTGCCGACAGCCGAGTTATTCAGCTGAACTCTTACCGCCTGTTCGGGCATCCATTCAGGCAAATGAAAGCTCAGTTGCATTGATTGCGCCGATTGTGGGTCTTGAATATTGAGCAGAAAACTCAATTGCCGTCCCTTGATCCAGGCACCATCTTTATCAGGATCAGCACGATTCAGCGCGGCTCCGACCATGAACCCCTGTGCATTCACATAGTTGATGGGATCATAAAAGGCCGGAGGTTCCTGGAAAGCCTTGATGTCGGTTAAAATCCATTGTTCGCCTGCGTGAGTGGGTCCATCAACCCGGTAACGGATATACGGAATTGCGTCACCACTGTACAACTCGGGAATGGAGTAGGGCGTGAAGTAGCGATCGCGCCTGTCCACCAACTCAATTCCAAAAACTGTTTGAGTACCGGGTTCAATTCCCGCCAATGCAAGCGCCGTTGGTGCAACGTCCAGCAGACTGGTGGGGGAATCAAGAAATTGTAATGGTTTTCGAGTGTTTTTCTGTTTGAGCAGCAAGGCGGGACGGCCGGAACCCAACAATCCAGGGTAGAGGCCGCCATTCAGTGGCGGCGAGCTCAAATCATCTGGTGTTACATTATGTCCATGGTCACCGGAAATCACCATGGCGGTCTGGTCATAGATGTCTGCCTGTTTCAGTCGATCGAGTAATTTTCCGATTTCTTCCAGCACACAATAAGCCTGGGCCTTGTAGTTCATTCGCGTGCGCTCAAGATCGCGCTGTGCCTGGCACTCTTTATCCCAGCGGGGAGGTATGTGGGTTCCGACAAAGTGATACCACTTGTAAACAGGCCGGGTATCGACAACGTGCATATTTTCCACCCAATCCCGCAGCACAGGAGCAGGCCAGGGCGAAGATCCATCGAGAGTGGTATCTGACAGAAACCAGCTTCCCCGGTCGTAGATCTTCTCTTTCAGAGACCTGGGAACCAGGCGAAACAATGTGAGATCAGTGATCAAGCGGGCAGAATAGGAGCGGTCAGCATTATGATGACGGAAGTAACCTCTTGCCTTCATGTCATTGAACGGTCGGGGGTAACAGGAATTTGCTTCTTCAATACAGATAAAAGGGGATATCGGTACATAATCCAGCTGAAAACCGGCCCTGGCCAATTCATTCTGATAGGAGCCCGCTTGTACTTGCCTTCTTACTTCAGTCGCCACATAGCCCTTCTCGAGATCAAATGCTAGCCCGGTGAGTAGGGTAAACAAGGCAGGCGCCGTGCCTTGATACAATCCGAGGTGATTGGTGAATAGCGTAAAACCCTCGAATTTTGCAGCGAGTGCCGGATTCTCCTGCAGTACTTCCCGCACCACGTCTCCCTGGAAACCATCCGGCAGAAGGTGGATCAGGTTACTGATGCTGGAGAAGGCAAAGACTGATGAATCGATTTCTGCCCCAGGCTCAGGGCCTGAATCTGCCGACTGCTCTGAAAGCAAGGCCGGAATCAGCAGTAATGTAAAGGATAAAATCGGAATTGCCGGCAACCATGCCGACAGTTTTTTGATTCGGCTTAAGAGCAGAAAAGCAAGGGGGAAGGCGAGCAGCCAGGCCCACCATTCAAGCTGGAAAATGGTTTCATCTGCGCGAAAATTTACTTTTTCGCCATTGAAAGCACCGTAATAGAAAAGTTCGTGAATCACATTGCCCTGGATAGCCGTGACAATGGATACAGCCAGCAGGATGCGATTCAGCCACCACTCAACCCGCGGGCCTGCCCGGGCAGTCAATTTCCAGCCCAGCAGGCTGAATATCAGGCAGGCCAGACCCGTATAGCCGGCAACCAGGCCACTTGAAAGTACGACGTCTTCCTGGTTGGTCAGAGTGATGAATATAGGTGTTGCAAACAGCGGGCCGAACCAGAAAGCAAGGTGGCACAAAAACCCGGCGAATGAGGACTGTTTTGCTTTTGGAGTCGATGAATTCATTTCAAAACGCTGTATTAAACCAGAACCCTATTTTACGCCCGGGGGCATCAATGCCGGAACCGTGTTCACGATAATTCTTATCCGCCAGGTTTTCCAGCCTGAGTCCGAGTTCCAGATGGGGGTTGGCCTGCCAGTTGACCAGCAGGTTGATCGTGGCCCAAGCGGCGTGGGAGATTGGCGGGGCTTTCTGATGCGACGCGATTTAAAGGCCGGATACCATGTCCATGCTTCGTTCCGCTCGCTTGAACCTGCCGGGTATCCCGCAACACCTAACGCAAAAGGTCTCCTGGAAACCCGGGGCGGTTCACATGTGACCTAGTTGGACTTTCAAAGGTAAATTGGGGGCATATTTGGGGGCACCCAGGGCCAATAAGAAACGAGGTGATGGTGCTTAATCAGATTGTGGACTGTCTGGTTTCACGTCCTGTTCAACCCGGAAGTCACCCGCTTTCAATCGCCGCTCACTGTTTCCAAACTGGATTTCAAGCGGGTACATTCCAGGCTCGAGTTCATGACCAGCGGGCACCACCGCGGTCAGTAAATTTTCACGAACGGTGGTTTTGAGTTTGACACCGGCGAATATCAAGCTGCTGTCGGCAAGCGCACAATTGGTGCTGACCCAAAATGCAGAATTTCCCCCTGGCTGCTCATTGAAAGGCTGACCTGCCGGCGACTGATCCGGACCCCAGCTATAGACCTCGCACTGGTCAAGGTCGGTTGCCTCAGCAGTCGCGAGTGGTTCGAGCACCTGGAAGGTTCCAATCTTCTGGATGACCTGGCCGGCCTTGTCGAGCAACTCAACTGAATACTCACCAGGGGTATCGATGACTTGCTGCATAAAATCGCCGTGCAGGCCGGAAGTGAAGTTTTCTGTGTAGATCTGGGTTGCCTGGTCTACGCCCGCGAATACGAGAATGGCCGACGCGGGTGTGTCCTGAGCCTTGAACCACAGGCCGCAATGACCGTCGGGTTGCTCATTGAATTTTTCACCCTTGTAGGTCTTTTGCGGACCCCAGTTCACCACCTCCACGAATTCACCCTGGCTGAGTCCCACGGCCACCGGCGTTAGCGGGGCCTGCTCCCCTTTCAGCGCAACGCTCAGCGCTGCAAGGCGGCACTCCGTTTCGGATAACTGCCAGCCTTCGATGTCAACCAGACGCTGGTTGGCGAAATCAGCACGAATGAGTTGCTTAAGCTGCTGCTCAATGTTTTCCTGCGTGCTGACTGCGGTAAGCTGATTTTCAAGCTGGCCTGTCAACTCTTTTTGAAGCTGCTGTTTCGGCGTGTCTTCCGCAAAACCGATTGCCGGCAAACAGGACGACCCCAAATAGCCCACCGCCTGCATGCCCAGGACATATTCCGTCAGGTTCGTCGGTGAACTGCTGGCAGCAGGCTCCCGGGCGACCCCCGTTGGAGAGGCCGATTCAGAGCAGCCCGCCAGGTAGAATGCGCCACCGAGAAACAACGCGCCATGCACCGCCGTGACAATCAGTTTCCTTCTGCTCAACATGTCAGCTTACCGAACCGTGGATGTGGTGGGCCAGGCGGTCCGCGAGCGCCACAATCGTCAGCGTGGGATTTGAATAGCCCACCCGGGGGAACACAGAACTGCCCGCAACATACAGATTTTTGCTGCCAAAAACCCGGCAATCTGCATTCACTACACCAAACTTCGGATCATCGGACATTCGGGTGGTGCCCATGTGATGCAATCCGCCGGTTAAATTGTAGCGAAACTCGTTTTCAAAACGCCGGGTTCTCTTCACTCTTCCCAGTCCTTCCCGGCCAACGGCAAGCTCGAACAGCCGCATGAATTGTTCCACTTTCAGGTAATCCTCATCGATAATCTGCCAGTCCAGTTTTATCCGGCTGATTCCGAACGCATCCTTTTGGTCACTCAACACGATCCTGCTGGCGGCATGAGCAGTGGGCTCGCAGATAAGCTGCATGCGGTAAATCGATGTCTCGTCGGCGCCTTCGCCGAGAATACCGGGATTGGTGAAGTACCCGGGCGGCAGCTGCGCGGAGGGTGCGTCAGGGGTCGCCATCATGCAAATGTTTGGCAGGTCGAATTCCTGCTGCAGCTCCGATGTTGCGGTGATGGCGGGCATGACAGCCGCTCCGTCATGTTTATGCCGGTTGTGCTTGAGTCCCGAGCGGGCCGCCAGGTAGCCGGGGGAAATTCCAAAATGGTCCATGAAGCAACACCCGAGCAAATCAGAACCCATTGCAAAGTCAGAAGCATTGGTCGCAGCATAATTCAGCAGGAAACGGGCATTCTCAATGCCCCCCATGGCGAGTATGAAGTGATCTGCTTCAACTTCCAGCACATCGCCACCCAAGCTGACAGCGCTGACTGAGCGAATGGAGTCCCCGGTACGTTTTAACGAGACCAGCGTTGCATCGTAAATGCAGCGAACGAGATCGCTGTTTTGAATGTCTTCCTTGTAGCGCGGGCCAAACCTCGTCGGAGGGCTGAAACGGAAAGATTGAGCTGTAAATTCCTTGCTGGCGGAAAACAGCAATTGTTGTTGTGGATCAGCTACGCTGGTTTCTGCATTGAAGTTATCGCTCGGGATTTCGCACCAACGCAGAGCGGGGGGCAAATGAGCGTCCAGATCCTGCTGCACCAGTGGCCATGACGGCAACGGTGCGTTGGGTCGCCTGGTATAGTCCATTGCATCAAGCGGCTTGCACCAGCCACCCCAATGATTGGTTGTTCCGCCAAAATACCTCAGGCGCGAAGCGGCAAGCGGGTAAGGAATACCTGTCACTTCCCCCTTGTAAGGATCACGTCCCTCAGGACCGGGCCGCTCGAGTAAACCACCCTCCAGTAAAATGCTGGACAAGCCCAGGTCGGCGAGGGTCAGGGCGAGCACAATGCCGGCAGGACCGCCACCGGCGATGCACACATTGGCTTTCACCTTTTTTGGCGAAGATTGATTCAGTTGTTCCAGCATCTGGTGCTTATTTCCTGCAGCTGATTTCAGGCCGTTGAAGGATAGGAAGAATTAAACACCTGTTGTTTAATCTAAGCAAGTATCACCGTTGGTGCATTGAATTACTGTTCAGTTCGTTCCTGACGATGCAAAGCCGCCAGGCGTTCCTGTGCAACCGTGTAAAGAATCGACTGTTTGCGTTGCTCGTCGAAACCGGTACTTTGCACAAAGCGGGTCCGGTCACCTTCCATGCGGACCTGGCCGTAACCTTCCGGACAAATGACTTCGAGCAGACTGCGACGGTCTCCCCGGGCGTGAAAGGCACATTTCGTGGTGCTGGACCCATCCAGCATGACGGCATCGTGAGGCCCGAGGGTTGTTTCTCCGGTCAACCACCAATCAAAGGTAGGCACCAGATCGCCCTGCGACAGGACACGGTCATCAAACGTACTGGGCTTTATACCCCCGCCGATCATGAATGCGGGAACACGTGAAAAGGTGCCGACTCCAAATCGTTCCAGCTCCTCCGAGGATACCGGCGTCATGGAGCGATGGTCACTGACAACGACCAACAGACCCTTTTCAAAGAAGCCGGACCCGTCCAGTTTTTCAAGAAATTCACCAAATGCCCGATCAGCAAATCGCATGGCTTTTTCCAGCGAGCGCTCGCCCGAATCCGGGTCGACATAGGGCTGGTGGGTGGTTACTGTTTCAAGCACGAGCAGATACGGGTCCCGGGCGGCTTGCATCCATTGCAGCCCCCGCCCGTATAAAGCTGCATCGGACGGGGCGTCAAAGGCGTAGCGTTTCTCATCCACGTAATACGGATGTTCGTTTCCCTCTACATGCTCAAATCCAAGGTTACTCATCCACTCACCTTTCCGATACAAGCTGATTGGACCGGTGGTCAGGAAAGCCGTTTCGTATCCTGAAGCGGAGAACAGACGTGGCAATGTTCGCTCAACACCCCACATCGAGTAGAAAGGCGGGCTCTCTAACAGGCGCAGGAATGGCGACCAGATCTTCTGGCCCGCAAGAACTCCGACCAGGCCATTGGTTGTAGAAAAACCAATGGCGTGAAAATTATTGAACCGCAGACCCCGTTGTGCGGCCTTGTCAAACTCCGGTGTCCAGTCGAGGGTTCCTCCAAACTGGAGGCTGTGCCAACTTGACCAGGACTCTACCAGCACAAATATGACGTTGCCGCCGGATTGGGGTTCTGCAGCCGATGAATGCTGCTGCAAGCCCGCTGTTGCCATTCCTGCAAATTCCGCTTCAAACTCCGGTGAATAACGCACTCGCTCGGTGGTCGCAAGGTTGGCACTGAAAACATTGGTAGTTGCCCAGTCGTTGACATACGGCGGGCTTTCGAGTGCCAGGCCTGCAGTCAGGCTAAAGATCAGTGATACTGACAGGAACAAACGCGCAGGTCGTCCGCGCGCGGCGGGCATCAGGAATAAAAACACCAACAATCCAATCGCGGCAAGCACTATCACGATGGCGACCCAGGCTCCACCGACCCCGGTTGAAAATTGGTCCCAGACAGCAGCACGCTCTGAAACGTACAATGCAGCATCAGACAGAAACAGACGGTAATTGAACAGCCGAAATACCAGCAGATCAGTCACAAAGACAACAATCAGTAAACCGACTGCCAGGTGCAGGAAGCGCCCGGGCAGACGCATCGGGATGAAACCCGCTGCCAGCAAAGCACCCGATGCCAGCCAGAACATCACCAGGTCAGCGGCGAAGACACTGCTGTGAAAACAGCCCTGGCAGGCAATATTGGACCCGATGATGCGGTCTACAATACCGGCACGCAGGGCGACAAGAACCAGCAGTAGCGTGAACAGCAAGATCGCGGATAGCAACTCATACCAACGGGACCGGGTTTTACTCACGATGGCTTCAATCCAGTACCTGATCCTATTAAACCGGTCTGACGGGTGGTTGTCTTGTCGCGGATAGGATGAATTAAACACATGTTGTTTGATTTAAGCAAGAATCACCGTATTCCGTCAGCAACACGAGGATCTATTGTGGTCCCTGAAACACCAAAACCCGAGGCTTTCAAAGACAAATTTGGGGGCGCCTATACTTCACTAAAACCAATAATTATCTCAAAAAAGGCCATACCGCTACCAGATTAGGAATAGCGGGTCAGGAATATGATTTGGGTTTTTCTATTCAGACGAACAAGCCCACTGGCGGCGAAGCTCGGCAATCCCGCAACAGTGCTGTTGCTGCAGAAGTTACTTTGCCACCCAGGTGAGCGAGTATCTTCTGAATAACTGCTGGGTCTTCAATACTGGCTATAATTCTGACATCACCA
>CAYUBS010000101.1:0-10681 GCA_964443145.1 uncultured Wenzhouxiangellaceae bacterium
CACGTGGTCAAAATCCCGTTGCCTGCTGAGCTCGATCCGGCCATGATTGACGACTTCGCACTGCTGGTTCGTTACCTCTCCGCATAAAATCTGAAGGAATACTGATGAAATTACCAACAATGATATTAATCGCATGCCTCCTGTCGCTTTTCATGCCTGTGAATTTGGTGGCTGACACCGGTTTAAATAGCGGTACCGTAGCGGAAACCATCGATGCTGGCGGGTACACGTATCTCAGGATCGAAGAATCGGACACATGGATCGCAACAAGCACCATGGAGGTATCCAGGGGCGCCCGGGTCGAATACTCTGGCGGCTCGGAAATGCAGAACTTTCACAGCAAGTCGCTGGACCGGACTTTCGAGTCCATCTGGTTCGTTGGCCAGGTCAGTGTTTCCGGGCATGACACCATTGCCAAGAGCACGGCCGGCGCTTCACCCGCCCCCGGCGAAATAGAAAAACTGGAGGGTGGGAAAACCATCGAGGAGATACTTTCTGATCCCGCCGCTCTCAACACGCTGGCAGTCAGCCTGCGCGCCAGGGTCACCAAGGTCAGCGCTGACATCATGGGCAGGAACTGGATCACGTTGCAGGATGGAACCGGTATTGCACCGGCTAACAAGTTGATCGCCACCAGCCAGGACATGGTAATCGTCGGAGAGATTGTCACGGCAAACGGAGTGATCAGAAATGATGTAGACCTGGGTTCCGGATATCACTATGTTGCCTTGCTGGAGGACGCCACGTTTGCAGGAGCCGGCGCGCACGAACCCCGGACTGAGTAGTCCGGGGCCGTTCTATCCCTAACTTTTTGACCCTCTTGGCCGACGCTCCACATCTTCCCAACCGGTAATCATGGATTTAGTGGCTGCCATGGGTGTATGACCGGAGGCTGTCACCAGGTAAACGTGCATCAGGATGAAAGATGCAAACAGCCAGGCAACTGCCGTGTGTATGGGCGCCAGCACCGGCAAACCACCCAGTGAACTGAACAGGATCGGCCAGTTCTGTTGACCCCAGTAAATCATGATGCCGGTAATAACTTGTGCCGGTAGCAAGACATTCAGGATGCCCAGGTAGGTTATCTGCTGCAGCGGATTCAGCTTCTTACGCCTGGATTTTTCAAACGGGTGATGGTGACCCCTGAAAATTCCGCTCATGTAGAACATGGCCTGCTTGATGGAATTCGAGAAGAAGTCTTTCGGCTGAGGCAGATATTCCTGGAAACGGCCACTCACGATGCTGTAAAAGAGTGCCAGCAGCGCATTGGCCAGTAATACGAAGCCAAATACGTTATGACTGCTGACCATCCAGGCGAAGTTGAAACCGTCAAACAAGTGTGGTTTATGGATCACCATACCCGTGAACAACAGGTAGATGATCATGATCGCCTGCAACCAGTGCCAGATGCGTTCGTAAACATCGTACATATAGACGCGCTTGAGGTTCAGCTTGCTTTCTTCCAGGCTGCGACCGGAGAAATACCGTCCAATGGCGTGGATGGAAACACCGCCCAGCACACTGAAAAACAGCATCAGGCCCAGCCAGTCGATCCACTCGACCGCATCCAGTCCTATGATGTAAAACCCGGCGAGGCTAAGGTCCGGCAGGCCTTCAACACCACCGCTTTCCGTGGTCACCAGTTGCCCGCTGTATTCGACACTGGCGTAGCCGGCGCTTGATGGCGCTTGCCCGCCAGGCAAATAAGCCGACATCGGGAATTGTGCCTGGAGTATCGAATCCGCGCCATGGCAGTCCCTGCAATTCCAGGTGGCCCATTTTCCGCTGACCACGTTATGGTTGAGAGGAAACGGGGAGATTTCTGTGTCTACGGATGCGGGCCAGAAGCCGGCGCCCTCCAGCCGGCGCCGCACGATATCCAGCCTTTCAGCCGTTTCGAGCTGCAATTCATCAGCTTCCAGGCGGCCGTCGCCGTTCCGGTCCAGCCCCTCAATGAGGTCGGGGTGATAACCGTCAGACGTCAGCAGTACCGCTTTGAGGTCTTCATGACTCACCGGCTGTGGGGGATCACCCGCCAGCCAGAACCAGGACGTCACTGCATTGAACGGCGCAAGCTTGTATTTTCCAGTCTCTTTCAGGCGCGGCAAGACAACCGGTCTGAATCCAGTAATTACGAACTCTTCGCTGGCCGGATCGCCGTCAACGCCCCTATATTGGCGCAGCGGCTCGCCATCCTCGTCCAGCATGGTCCAATCGATCGCCTGCAGAGCCGGACCATAAATTTTCCGGATATGACAGGATTCACAAGCCAGGGATTCAAAGTGTTTGGATTTGAACGGTAGCCATTCATGGACTTCACTGGCGTCGTGGCAAGCTTCGCAACGCCTCAGACTGCCCGCGCTATCCTCAGCCGCCAGGCCAATGATGGAGCGGCCTTTTGCAAACTGATGGGACGGCTGGTCCAGGTAGTCATTCATTTTCGGCCGCCGCGGGTCGAATACCATGTGAATCGGTTTCTCGACTTCCTGGTCCCGATAAAAAACGGGATTTTTCAGCGAGTAGTGGCAGCTAACGCACTCCAGGCCCTTGTCCAGGTGCACATCCAGCGGGTGATCTTCCCCGTCCTGCGTAACAATTGGCAGGCCACTATCCGACAAGAGATGGGGAGCAATAATTTGTCCGGTGCGCTCGGTCAGGTTGCGTTTATGCGGCTCGGTCTCGAATTCCAGGGGAGTCATCGAGTCGTTACTCACCTGGCCGTGACATTGACCGCATTTATTGGTATCCGGATTCACGATGTCGATCAGCCCGATCCGTAAACGCCCATCGGGCTGGAAGGCATCCGCATTCCATTGCCACTGGTCATCGGTTTGGTCGAGAATCCCCCTTTCTTTTAACGACACCGAATTCGCCCAGGCGAAATCGCCCTCCTGCAGGGCTGCCGTACGGGCTGCATGATCGTCGATATTGGAGTGGCACATCAGGCAATTCATTTCGACCTGCTGTTCAGCCGGCCCACCGCCAATATGCCTGTAGCCATACCGCTTCAGCCACGCTTCCAGGTCGACCCCGCCCTGCTCGTCCAGCACGTTGGCGTCATAACGGATAGGATCCCATCCCCCGAAAAATCCCGGGCCCGCTTCCCAGGGGACCGGCCGCTCTTTTGTAAACATGTGTGAAGCGCCGGCATCAGCATGATCACTGCTGGCTTCGATAAATTTAGTGTCGTGGCAATGGCCACAACTGGTCATGGTAGACAGGGGTTGGCCGCTCTCGATGACCGGAACCCCGGCGTCATCACGCAAAACGAACTCGGGGTGCCTGCGATGGCAGGAAACGCAATCAACACCGCGCTCGACTTTTTTACGATGCGGGGTCTTAAGGATGTCCTGGTGGCAATTCCTGCAATTCAGCTGTTCGTGAGATTCCTGGATAAACTCATTTGCCTTGATGTGAACCTGACGCTCTTCCCCCGGCGGTGGGTCATCTTTGAAGCCAACCCGACGGTGACAGGTAACACATTTCTTGTCGGCCTTCGAAACAGGGCTATTCGCAGCCGTAGCCGATAGCGGTATCAGGAACATGATAATCGCCAGTAAGGCCAGGCAAACCCGGAGCGCTGTGGCTTTAGAATTCATTTGGAATCCCGGTTTTCATTTTTTCACGGTCACCAGTATATGGTCCCACGGGTACTCGACGATGACCCAGATCAGAATTGATGCCCCGAATCACAGTTATTCTATCCGCTCGTTGAAATAGTAGAGCAAACTTCGGAACTGTTAAACTGTTTTGAACTCAGACTAATTAAGTGATTGGAGTTCTGAATAACCAAGAGGAATAGTCATGGAATCACTGCGCCAAACCCTGAAAACTTCCCTTTGCAGCGTTGTATTGCTGTTAGCGTCCGCCGGCTTTGCATCGGCAGAGGATCTCAGTGACAACGATACCTGCCTCGAATGCCATGCCGACGAACGGCCGTCAGGAGCCCTGGTGGTTGAAGGTGCCAATGTGCATGCTGATGACGGCACGATGATCGTGGAAGAGCATGAGATGTGGTCATGTACCGATTGCCATATGGATATCGGAGAAATCCCCCACAAAGAAGACGTGGAGCGGACGGTTGATTGCCTGGAATGCCACGACGAGATGCCGAAGTAAGCTGAACGCCTGGTTTATGCTGCCGCCGGGATCATCATTCCGGCGGTTTTACTTGCGTTCAGAACACAGTCGTTAAGACTGACCCCCCGGAAAGCGTTGCCGGTCAACACCAGCCCTGGATAGCCCTCCAGTTGGCTGTCGATAGCAGTCAGTCGATCCGAATGCCCAACCAGGTATTGAGGAATCGCTTTCTCATGCCGGTAGATACTGGCGAAATCCGGGTCCGCCGTTAGCCCCATGATGTCCTTTAGATCGGAGCGAACGCGATCGATGAGTTGTTCGTCCGGCAGTTCCGCCAGGTGGGGCATTCGCGCTCCTCCTACCATGGTGCGAAACAGCATCGAACCTTCGGGTGCACGACCCGAAAATACGTTCGAATCAGCCACCGTACCCAGGATCCCCCGCTGCTCCCTGGAGGGCACCAGAAACCCGAAGCCATCCATGCAGTTTCCAGCCTTCTCCTTGCTGTACCCCATGCAGATGACAGCTAGCGCGGGGTAATTGATCGCGTTCACGAGCCGGGAGATACCCGGCGCCATGTCCTGGAGAATTCTTGCCTGGGTGAAGGCCGGAGCTGCGAGAATCACCTGGTCGAATTCTTCACTGCTGCCGTTTTCCAGGTGCAGCGTGTAGTAATTACCGCTGCGACTGACGCCGCTTACCGGTGAATTCAACCGCACCCGCTCACCCAGCAGAATGGTCAGTGTATCGGTCAATACAGACATTCCACCGGCGAAAGAAGTAAGAGTTCCGGCCGGCCCCGGTCCGGGTTGATCTTTTTTTCCAGCGCGACGCGCCTCTTTCTGCAGCTTTACCAGGCCCAGGATGAGGCTGCGGTACTCGTCTTCCACTTCACGGATGCGTGGGAAACAGCTATTTACGCTCATGGTCCTGGCGTCTCCGGCGAAAACTCCGGAGGCCATCGGGTCGATCAGCTTTTCGAAAGCCTCGCGGCCCAGGTGCCGTGTGCCAAACTCAGCCAGCGTTTCATCGGGGTTGTCTGAACGGCGGGTAAAAATCTCACCGATTACGCGTAAGCGCCCGCCCACGCTGAGCAATCTGGATGAGAGAAACTGGGGTGGTTTTTCCGGCAGTTGATGAAGCTCGCCTTCACTGAAGACATAACGTTTTTTGGCTGATTTATCGGCCGCGACGGGTGTCAGGCCTATCTCGTCACAAAGCGCCAGGGTCCTCGGTTCTTTACTCAGGAAACCATTGACGCCCCACTCACACAAATAGCCTTCAGGCGTCATTTCAGAGAGAACTTTTCCGCCGGTCTGCGAACCCGACTCGAATACCACGACCTCTGCGCCCGAATCCCTGCCAAGGATCGCCTGCGCAGTGGCCAAACCGGAAATTCCTGCGCCTACAATTCCTGTTTTCACTTTGTCCCGCCGCCAGTGATAATATTGATTCTGAATTTTACCTTTTTTGGACCGGAGACCTTTCAATAATTTCGTTTAGTTGACATGCATCATGAGTGTTTTGCGCCTATCAGCGTAATTTTTAACATTAATTTAGGAACTTGGAGAATTGATCATGATCAAGACCGGAACCGTTGGCAGAAGGCTGCTTTTTGCCGCTATGCCGATCGCCCTTTGCGCCGGCCTGACCGGCTGTGCAGGCGAAGAGGCTATCAGTTTTTCACAGAATGTTAAGCCTATCCTTGATCAGAACTGCCTTTCCTGCCACCAGCCGGGCGGCGAAGGACTCGAAACCAGTGGTTTCAGCATGGTCACTTATGACGAACTGATGAAAGGAACAAAGTTTGGTCCGATGATTATTGCCGGTGATGCCGAGGGCAGTAATCTGGTCGTATTAATGGAAGGCCGTGCAGACCCCTCCATCAGCATGCCCCACGGATCCATGAAACCCGTCAAGAAAGCAGACACTCAACTGATCCGCACGTGGATCGACCAGGGCGCGAAGAACAACTGAAAAAACGCCTTGCAGTAATTTGCCCTGCCCCGCATTGAAACGGGGCTTTCACGGCATATAAACAACAATGAACAGGAGACTCCATGGAATCCATTAATGCGGACATCGTCATCGTTGGTGCCGGCGGAGCGGGTCTCCGCGCCGCGATTGCCATAGCCGAGTCAGACCCTGCCCTTGAGGTTGCCCTGATTTCCAAGGTCTACCCGATGCGCAGCCACACCTGCGCAGCTGAAGGTGGGGCCGCCGGGGTTAAGGGAGCGGACGATTCTCTGGAATTGCATTTCGATGATACCGTCAGTGGCGGAGACTGGCTGTGCGACCAGGAAGTCGTCGAGTATTTTGTCAGCCAGGCTGCCAAAGAGCTGGTCCAGCTGGAGCACTGGGGTTGCCCCTGGAGCCGTGAAGACGATGGCTCGGTGGCCGTCCGGCCGTTTGGCGGCATGAAGAAAAAACGCACCTGGTATGCGGCCGACAAAAGCGGATTCCATATCCTGCACACCCTTTTCCAGACCTCATTGCAGTTTCCAACCATCAAGCGTTATGACGAATATTTCGCATTGGAGTTGCTGCATAAAGACGGCAAATGCCGTGGTGTGGTTGCGATGGAAATGCGTAGTGGCCGGTTTTTCAGCTTCCAGGCTCCAGTAGTCATCATGGCCTCGGGCGGCGGTGGACAGGTCTTCCCGTTCACCACCAACGGCGCGATCAAGACCGGTGATGGCATGGCCATGGCCTATCGGGCCGGCGTGCCTCTAAAAGACATGGAATTTGTGCAGTATCATCCGACCGGCCTGCCGGGAACCGGAATTCTGCTGACGGAAGGTTGCCGTGGAGAAGGCGGCATCCTGGTAAACAAGGATGGCTATCGCTACTTGCAGGACTATGGCATGGGTCCCGAAACCGAGGTCGGAAAAACGGTGCTCAAAACCATGGAGCTGGGGCCCCGCGATCGGCTGAGCCAGGCGTTCTGGCACGAACAGAAGAAGGGCAACACGGTCGACACTCCGTGGGGTGAATGCGTTTTACTGGATATGCGGCATCTCGGCGAGAAGAAAATTAACGAGCGCCTGCCACTGGTGCGGGAGCTGGCCTCCTCCTATGTGGGCCACGATCCCGTTACCGACCCGGTACCGGTGCGCCCGGTCATTCATTTCATGATGGGTGGCATCGACAGCAACATCAATGGCGAAACCCCAATGCCGGGCCTGTACGCGATTGGCGAGACGGCCTGCTCAGGATTACACGGCGCCAACCGGCTGGGTTCAAATTCCCTGACCGACTTGCTCGTATCCGGCAAACGCTCTGCTGACCGCGCCGCGGCCTACGCGAAAGAGACCGGCCGGCGTGATGATGACCCCGCGATTACCGCCCAGGCCGAGGGTGTAGTAACCGGCGTGCGCGAACTGCTGCTGCAAAGCGGCGGCGATGAGTCCATTGCCGGCATTCGCAGGGAAATGCGCTCAACATTGGAAGAAGGCGCCGGGATCTATCGCGAAGAGGAAGGCGCACTGGCCTCCTGTAAGAAGATTGAACAACTGCGGGGGCGCTACCGTAATATCGAGGTGCACGACAAGAGCAATGTGTTCAACACCGACCTTCAGCAGGCCCTGGAGTTGCGCAACCTGCTGGATGTCGCCGAAACCGTGGCCGAAGCGTCACTGGAGCGCCGCGAATCCAGGGGTGCCCATCAGCGTCTCGATTACGTCGAACGGGATGATGAAAATTTCCTGAAACACTCCCTGGCCTTCCGCAAGCCTGATGGACGACCAGGCATCGAATGGCTGGACGTTACGATTACCCGGTCAAAACCCGGCGTGCGCGACTACTCCGGGGAGAAAGGCGAATGAATATCCGTCAACTCGAACTGGAAGTCATGCGTTACGACCCGGAACAGGACCAGGAGCCCCACTTCCAGAGCTATTCGGTTCCCTGTGAAGAAGACTGGGCCATCCTGGATGCAATCAACTACGTCAAGGAAAACCTCGACACCACGCTGGCTTACCGCTGGTCCTGTCACATGATGGTATGCGGCAGCTGCGGCATGATGATTAATGGCGAGCCCAGCCTGACCTGTAAAACGTTTATCCGGGATCTGCCGGATAAAGTGCGGGTTGAACCCCTGGCCAATTTCCCGATCGAACGGGACCTGGTCGTGGTGCTCGACGACGTGATGGAAAAACTTGTGCGGGCGAAACCCTACATCATCCGCAAAGAAGACCCGCCTCCAGAAGATCAGGAATACACGCAGTCACGGGGTGCGCTGTACAAGTACAAGCAATACACCATGTGCGTCAACTGCATGTGTTGCTATTCGGCCTGCCCCCAGTACGCGCTGGATTCTTCTTTCATCGGCCCGGCGGTTCTGGCACTGGCGCACCGCTATAACCTGGATTCGCGCGACCAGGGCAAATCAGACCGGCTCAATATTTTGGCGGACCACGATGGCGTATGGGAATGCTCATTCGTCGGCGCCTGTTCCGAGGTTTGCCCCAAGAGCGTAGACCCCGCCGCCGCCATTCAGCAGATGAAAGTGGATGGTGCGATCGAATGGTGGAAACAGAAACTTCCGGGAGGCAAATCATGAGCCGCCAGCCCTATGTCAGGCCCATATCGAAAACCACCTGGTATATGCGTAACGGGCGCTACAAACGCTACATGCTCAGGGAGGTAACCTGCCTGTTGGTTGGTTTTTACAGCCTGCTGGCCATCTTTGGACTGGCAGCACTGGCCGCAGGATCACCGGAGCGCTGGGATGCGTTCCTGGCCACGCAACAAAACGGGCTGATGGTCACCGTTCATGCCATTGCACTGGTTTACTTCCTGATCTACATGACCTTCGACTGGTTCAAGCTGGCGCCAAAGGCGATGCCGGTCCAAATAGGCGAAAAGAAATTACCGGCCCAGGTGATTGTGATCGGCCACTATGTGGTCTGGGTCGTGGTTTCGCTGGTCATTTTCTGGCTTGCAGGGGTGATCTGAGATGAGCATTGCAAAGAAATCTGTAGTCTGGGGCCTGTTTGCGGCCGGCGGTACGATCTCGGCTTTTGTCTTTCCGGCCATGATCGCGCTGTTCCTGTTAATTGCACTGGGCAAAACGCCTGCCGGGCTGCAATTTGAGAATATTCACGCATTTGCGACGAACTGGTTGGGTAAATTAAGCCTGTTCGTCGTAATTTCGTTGTCGTTATGGCATGCTGCTCATCGCCTCAGAGTCGTATTCCACGATTTCGGGGTGCGATTGGACAAGGTGGTTGCCAATGCCGTCTACCTGGTTGCCTTAGTCGGCACCGTGATGACGGCTTTTTATTTGTATGTGATTTAGCGAGCCATGAACGACGACTCAAGAGCAGTAGCAGAAAGTTTTGATTATGCCGTGGATGAGTATTCCTCCCAGGAATCCGCCCAGCCGGTAGCAACGCCCGTGCCTGAAATTCCGGAGTACCTGCAGGACACCTATTGGTGGGCCTACCTGCATCCGAAATCATTCTACTTTTTCGAGCGCGAATGGGTCGTTAACCTGATCCTTTGGGGCAATATGAAACGGCTGACCGATGCCGTGCTCGAAGAGATGGACGTTGAGTCAAACAGCAGGGTGCTGCAGGTTGCCTGTGTTTATGGAGATTTCTCCAACCGGGTCGCGGGCCACCTTCAAAAATCCGATTCCCGGCTGGATATCGTCGATGTAGCGCCCATCCAGATCGACAACGTCATCAAGAAAACGGGCAGCCAGAAGAACGTGGGCGCTCACCTCCAGGACTCCACCGACATGGCGTTTCCTGCCGGCAGTTTTGATCAGACCGTGGTCTTTTTCCTGCTGCACGAACAACCCGAATACGCCCGCCGCAAGACAGTTGAAGAAGCCATTCGTGTCACCAAACCGGGCGGCAAGGTCATTTTTGTCGATTACCACGGCCCGAAGCGCAAAAACCCGATGCGTTATGTGATGAAGCCCATCCTGGCAACGCTGGAGCCGTACGCGATGGACCTGTGGCGCGAAGAACTCCCGGCATTCATGCCGGAAAGCATCAAGCCAGAGCAAATCCAAAGCGATTTCTACTTTGGCGGGCTGTACCAGAGAATCATTCTTTCAGTTTCCTAGAGCCTGAACGGCAGCACCCATCGGCACTGCCGTCAGAAAAGATCGGGCCAGGCTTTACATGGTTTCCTTGAGATCCAGTGTTGAAGGTTCAAACATCTCTTCTAGAGACACCCTTCGTTTCGTTGAACTCCTGCCCATACCAGGGCAGGGAGTCCTTCACCCAACCCCAGTTTCGCATCTGCTCATAATCTATGCCAGGCGCCTGAAGGGAAAGCACCGAGCCGGGTATAAAAAAAGGGGCCCGAAGGCCCCTTCGTCATTTAAGCACACGGCTGAATCTTATTTGCCGCCGCTTCCAATGCCCCAATCGGCTTCAGTGTTTTCCCACTCAGGCACATCACGAATAACGTCGCGCGGATCGAAAGGAACGTCCTCCGGATCAACGCGGGGCTGGCTGGCCTTAATGGTCTCAGGCCGCGCATTCTCGATGTTCTGGAACGGGTAGTCGCGGTTCTGGCCCTTGTTGGGGTATTTCGCAATCATCAGCTGGTGCCGGGTTCGCATCTGGTTGAACATGCTCTTGGC
>CAYUBS010000102.1:0-10649 GCA_964443145.1 uncultured Wenzhouxiangellaceae bacterium
TCATCGCGCACCGCGGCTGCTTCTTCGAATTCGAGGTGTTCCGCATGGCTGAACATTTTCTTTTCCAGCCGGGCGACAGCCTGTCCCAGGTTGGCCGGCGTGACATCGGCATATAGCGCCTCATCTTCGGCGACCCGGCCCACGAGGCGACCACGTACCTTGCCCTCGTCGTACGCACCTTGCATGATATCGGAGATTTTTTTCTGAATCGTTTTCGGCGTGATGCCGTGCTCTTTATTGTAGGCATCCTGCTTGGCGCGGCGACGGTCTGTTTCAGCCATCGCGCGCTCCATGGAACCTGTAATGCGGTCGGCATAGAGTATTGCCCGGCCACGCACGTTACGAGCCGCCCGGCCGATGGTCTGGATCAGGGATGACTCGGAACGGAGAAAGCCCTCACGGTCTGCATCCAAAATTGCAACCAGTGAAACTTCTGGCATATCAAGACCTTCCCGTAATAAGTTAATGCCTACTAGCACATCAAAAACGCCCAGTCTCAGGTCACGAATAATCTCCACGCGCTCCACCGTTTCGATGTCGGAGTGCAGGTAGCGAACCCGGATTCCGTGATCGGCCAGGTAGTCTGTGAGGTTTTCCGACATCCGCTTTGTCAACGTCGTGACCAGGACACGGTCACCCAGCGCAGTGCGCTTGTGGATCTCCGACAACAGGTCATCCACCTGGTCACCAGCCGGCCTGACCTCTACCGCCGGGTCAACCAGGCCGGTGGGCCTGACGACCTGCTCCACAACGCCGCCCGACAACTCCAGTTCGTAGGGCCGCGGCGTGGCCGAGCAGAAGATCGTCTGTGGTACGCGCGCTTCCCACTCCTCGAATTTGAGCGGGCGATTGTCCAGCGCCGATGGCAGGCGAAATCCGTAGTTGACCAGGTTTTCTTTGCGCGAGCGGTCGCCCTTGTACATCGCACCCAGCTGGGGAATCATCACGTGGCTCTCATCCAGCACTACCAGCGATCCGGCTGGCAGGTAATCAAACAGCGATGGCGGCGCCTCGCCTGCACCCCGCCCGGTCAGGTGGCGTGAGTAGTTCTCAATGCCGTTGCAATAGCCCAGCTCCAGCATCATTTCCAGGTCGTAGCGGGCACGCTGCTCCAGCCGCTGGGCCTCGACCAGCTTTTTCTGATCGCGCAACACTTCCAGCCGCTCCTTTAGCTCCTCGGCAATTGACTTGGTCGCGTCCAGTACGACCTGGCGTGGCGTAACGTAGTGCGATTTCGGAAAGATCGTGATCCGCTCCAGCTTTTTCAGCATTTCGCCGGTCAGCGGATCCAGCGCGCAAATCGACTCAACCTCCTCATCGAACAGCTCGATACGGATCGCCTGCGCCTCTTCGTCGCCGGGGAAAATATCGATGATGTCGCCACGCACCCGGTAGGTACCGCGGCGCAGCTCCATGTCGTTGCGGCTGTACTGCATTTCGGCCAGGCGCCGCAGGACTTTTCGCTGGTCGATGCGCTCACCGCGCGACAGGTGCAGCACCATGCTCAGGTACTGGGTTGGATCACCCAGTCCGTAAATGGCCGAAACGGTGGCCACGATAATGGTATCGGAACGCTCCAGCAGCGCCTTGGTCGCCGACAGGCGCATTTGCTCAATGTGCTCATTGACCGATGCGTCTTTCTCGATATAGGTGTCGGAGGACGGAACATACGCTTCGGGCTGATAGTAATCGTAGTAGGAGACGAAGTACTCAACCGCGTTCTGCGGGAAAAACTCTTTGAACTCCCCGTACAACTGGGCGGCCAGTGTTTTGTTCGGCGCCATCACCAGTGTAGGCCGCTGGACATGCTGGATCACATTGGCAATGGTGAAGGTCTTGCCGGAACCGGTCACCCCCAGCAGGGTCTGCTGCGCCAGGCCGTCTTCCAGTCCTTCAATCAGCTTTGCAATGGCCTGCGGCTGGTCACCTGCAGGCTTGAAACTGCTGCGCAGCTGGAAGGATTTTGGTGCTGTGACTGACATGCAATATGGATTCCCAAACTTGTTATTATACGTCGATGAAGATACTCATCAGCCTGTTACTTTTACTGACGTTTCCTGCCCCACTACCTGCCCAGCAGGACCTGACCACCAACCAGCAACGCGAGATCAGAATTGCGCGCAAGCTGATCAACGACAAGCGTAATACGACACTCGCTTACAACATGAGTTTCACCAAAGAAGAAAAAGAGAAATTCTGGCCACTCTACCGGGAGTACCGTGAGGCCATGGGCAAGGTTGAAGACGCCAAGATGACAGTTATTTTCGAATATGGCAACCACGTTGACAACATGACCCAGTCAAGGGCAAAAAATCTTCTGAACCGATACTTCAGCGCCGAGAAAAATGGCATAAAGACCAAGGAAAAATACGTTCGCAGGTTCCGCAGGATCCTGCCTGAAACCAAAGTTTTTCGATTGATGCAGGTTGAGAGCCGGCTGGACACCATGGTCCAGGCCAAAACAGCCGAAGGCATCCCCCTGATGGAATGAACACATGACACGTATTTCTGTAAAAGTCAGCCATATCAAGCCCTCAGCCACCATCGCGGTAAGCGCAAAGGCACTGGACCTCAAGGCCCAGGGGCGCGACATCGTCTCGCTGGCCGCGGGTGAGCCGGACTTCGACACCCCGGAGCACATCCGGCAGGCGGCCATCGCTGCGATTCATGCCGGAAAAACCCGCTACACGCAGGTCGATGGCACGCCGGAACTGAAGGCGGCCATCATCCACAAATTTCGTGTTCAGAATGAGCTGGAGTTCGCTGCGGACCAGGTGATCGCGTCCAACGGCGCCAAGCAAAGCCTGTATAACCTGATGGTCGCGGTCCTCAACAGCGGCGACGAAGTGATCGTGCCGGCACCTTACTGGGTCTCCTACCCGGACATGGTGAAGCTGGCCGATGCCCGCCCGGCGATACTGGCGGCAACGGCTGAGAACGACTACAAAATCACCGCACGTGAATTACGAAATACGCTCAACGAAAACACCCGCATGCTGATCCTGAACTCCCCTTCGAACCCAACCGGCAAGGTCTACAGCGAAGAGGAATACAGGGCGCTCGGCGATGTATTGATTGAACATCCGAAAGTGTTCATCGCCTGCGACGACATCTATGAACATATTTACTGGGGAAGCAAACCCTACCGCACATTCCTGAACGTCTGCCCGGAGCTTGCTGACCGCACACTGGTCGTCAACGGGGTTTCAAAGGCCTATGCCATGACCGGCTGGCGCATCGGCTACGTGGCCGGACCGGCTGACCTGGTGGCTGCCATGCGCAAGATTCAGGGACAGAGCACCTCCTGCCCTGGCTCCATCTCGCAGGCAGCGGCGGTAGCCGCCCTGACCGGCCCGCAGGAATGTGTCGATGAAATGCGCATGGCCTACGCTGAGCGTTACCAGTACATGCTTGAGGCCCTCAACGATATCCCGGGCGTGACCTGCCCGGAATGCGACGGCGCGTTTTACGCCTTCCCTTCTTTCCAGGGGTGTATCGACGCCATGGACGACATCCGCGATGACGTGGAGCTGGCCAACTGGTTGCTGGAAGCCGCCGAAGTGGCCACCGTACCCGGCTCCGCCTTCGGCGCACCCGGCCACCTGCGCCTGTCCTTCGCCTCCAGCATGGAAGAATTGCAGGTCGCTGTCTCCAGGATCAGAAACGCCATCATCAAAGCCGGCCACTAGAGACCGGAGCCGGCCAGGCCGGCGACCGGGTTAAATCCCCGACCCCATTTTGCGCCCTTTGCTTACAGGGCCCTGCCTGTTCCGGAGCCATACTGTGAGCCATGAAGATTCATGGTCATGGAACAGGCTCGAAGCACCCTTTTGGGTTCACAGTGATCGAACTGATGGTCACCGTCAGCATCGCCGGCATTCTGCTGGTCACCGCCATTCCCTCATTCCGGCAGTTCACACTGCAACAACGGATGAAAGCAGCGATCAGCAGCCTGCACAACGACCTGATGATGGGCCGCAGCGAGGCCGTACACCTCAACACCCGCGTGGTGAGTTGCCCGGGTGACCCGCTTACAGGCTGCTCCGGGAACAACGACTGGAGTGAAGGGTGGATCGTCTTCGCCGACGCCAACGCTGACCGCATGTACCAGCAGACAGAAACGCTGATTCGCCACGGCCAGGGCTACCGGGATGTACTGATCTACGGCTCTGCCGGGCGTACGGAAATCCGTTTCTTTCCCGACGGCAGCGCTCCGGCGAGTAACGGCAGCATCAGCTTTTGCGGGTCCGGCGGGCCGGAAAAGGCGCGCAAACTGGTCATATCCAACGTTGGCCGAATCCGTCGCGACGCAGCCCCGGACCTCGATCCTGAATTTTGTCCAACGTAGTCCTTGACTCACTTGCCCAAAGAACGGAAAATATCGCGCCTTGACACAATTCCTCAGTAGCTCAGCTGGTTAGAGCGGGTGACTGTTAATCACTAGGTCCGCGGTTCGAGTCCGTGCTGAGGAGCCAATTCAGAAAAAGGGCCTGCGTTTTCACGCGGGCCCTTTTTTTTGTGACCTACTCGAAACAGGCAGATAACAGAAAAATAACGCAGAGGCTGTCATAATACTCAGGAATCACCCCCTATTCATACGAGGTTTAAATAATGAAATTCAGAAATCTGATTATTTTTGGTGTTTGCATGGCATTTGGAACAAGCGCTCATGCAGCCGCGACGTTGGAAGAATGTAATGTCGCGTTAAGTAAATTCAAAGAACTCGGTGATGTGCCGCAGATGATTAAAGAGTCATATGGGTACGCTGTCTTGCCAACGATTGGTAAGGGTGGCATTGGTATCGGCGGCGCAGGTGGTACCGGTTGTGTTTATGAAGAAGGCGTCCACACCGGTGACGTGAAAATGGGCCAGGTTACGATTGGCTTTCAATTGGGTGGTCAGGCTTACAGCCAGATTATCCTGTTCCAGAACAAAGATACCCATGACGAATTCACCAGCGGCAATTTCGAATTCGGTGCTGATGCCACGGCAGTAGCACTGACCTACGGCGCGGCAGCAGGCGCCGACACACAGGGTGCCTCTGCGAGCGCAGGCGACACCAAGGCTGTCGGTTCATGGAAACGCGGCATGGCTATTTATACTCTGGCCAAAGGCGGCTTGATGTACGAGGCCTCCGTCGGCGGACAGAAATATAAATACGAGGCAAAATAACAACCCCTGGCGACAGTGGTTTAACCTTACAAAGAGGCCTGCGTTTTTGCGCAGGCCTTTTTCATTGCATAGTCCGGGCACCGTCTGGATTCTACTAGAACAAGCCCTCGATACGCCTGTTTTCATTAACGTCGATGGCTTCCGAAGATGGCTTCCGCGGCAATCCCGGCATGGTCATAACCGCCCCGCAGACCACTACGATAAAGCCGGCACCCGCTGACAGGCGAACTTCCCGGATGGGAATTTCATGACCACTGGGCGCACCCAACAAAAGAGGATCCGTCGAGAAGCTGTACTGAGTCTTGGCCATACACACGGGTAACTGCCTGTAACCCATTCGATCATAGGCCGCAAACTGCAAACGCACCTTCTTGTCGGCAATGATATCTTCAGCACCGTACATGGTCCGTGCAATATGACGGGTCTTGTCCCACAGGCTCATATTGTCGTCGTACAGCGTCCGAAACTGTGACTGTTGGTTCTTCAGCATTCCGAGAACCTGTTCGGCCAACTCGCGAGCGCCCTCGCCGCCGTGCTCCCAGTGCGAGGAAACCGTGCACTCAACGCCCAGGTCCGCACAATAGGTTTTAATCGCATCGTGCTCTGCCGTGGCGTCGGTTACGAAGTGATTGATCGCTACCGTAACCGGCACTCCAAACTGACCCATATTGCGAATATGCCTACCCAGGTTTTCACAGCCCTTGATGACGGCTGCGACATTTTCAGCGGCCAGTTCATCTTTCGCAACACCACCGTGCATCTTCAGAGCCTTGGTCGTTGCAACCAAAACGACTGCATCAGGTTTCAGGTCCGCTTTGCGGCACTTGATGTTAAAAAACTTCTCCGCCCCGAGGTCTGCACCAAAACCGGCCTCGGTGACGACATAATCCGCCAGCTTCAGGGCTGTCTTTGTCGCCATCACTGAATTGCAACCATGGGCGATATTGGCGAAGGGCCCGCCGTGCATTAAGGCAGGATTATTCTCCAGGGTTTGCACCAGGTTCGGTTGGAAGGCATCGCGAAGCAGGGCCACCATGGCGCCGGCAACATTGAGCTCCCGAACGGTCACAGGTTCGAGGTCACGTGTGTACCCGATAACAATGCTGCTGATACGTTCTTTCAGGTCGTCAAGATGGGTGGCCAGGCAAAAAATCGCCATGATTTCGGAGGCGACCGTGATATCGAACCCCCCCTGGCGCGGAATCCCGTTACCCGGCCCGCCCAGGCCGGTAGTGATATCACGCAATGCGCGATCGTTCATATCCACTACGCGCCGCCAGGTGATGCGCCTGGAATCGATATTCAGTTGGTTGTCCCAATGAATGTGGTTATCTATCACCGCTGAAAGAAGGTTATGCGCTGCGCCAATGGCGTGGAAATCTCCGGTGAAGTGCAGGTTGATATCGGTCATGGGCACAACCTGGGCTTGACCACCACCGGCGGCGCCGCCTTTCATGCCAAAACAGGGACCGAGGCTGGGTTCGCGCAAACAGATAAGGGCTTTCTTGCCCAGTTTGCACAGGCCATCACCCAGGCCAACTGTCGTTGTAGTTTTTCCTTCACCCGCAGGCGTGGGTGAAATGGCGGTTACGAGAATCAGCCTGCCATCCGATTTTCCACTGAGGCTTTCGAGAAAATCGTAGTCAATCTTGGCCTTGTCGTGCCCATACGGGATCAGGTTTTCCCGGGGGATGCCCAAATCGGCTGCAACATCGGCTATCGGAAGTTTTTTTGCCGCCTGGGCGATTTCCAGATCGGAGAGATATTTTTTCATGGCAGTTCTCTTCTCAAACTTTGAGTTGAAGAACTATACAGAATTTCCGCGCCGGACTCTTCCTGGTGTTGCCAGCCTTGCGCTCAGTTGACCTGCTGGTAACACTCCGCTGAGTACAGCGACAACTTCTGCTGCGCAAGTAACTTGGCCATTTTTATTCTCTCGAGAATATCGGTGGGGGTTTCTTCGGTCTGGCTGTTCAGCATCTCGTCCCAAAAATCTATTTCTGTGTGAAAGGCATCTTGCAGGTTCATGATTCTCGTTTCCGGTTTGATTGACAGGATGAATATTAGTGGCTCCCAGCCACCCCTACCCGACAATACAGGCCAATCATTTGACTCATGCCGTTTTTATATGAGACTTTTCGTACTGAGTTAATCGAGGTACAGAAAATGACGGTCTTTGCACCCTACTTGAGTTTCATCTGGGACAGCGCGCAGGACTTTGGCCTGGATCCAGCTGAATTGTTTAGCGAGGCTGGAATTGACCCGGCGATCCGGTTGGACATCAATGCACGGATCAGCGGTGAAAAACTAGATCTGGTGACCTGGCTCGCCATGCAAAAAAGTAACGACGATGCCTTCGTGTTCCATCTCACCGAGCATATGCACCCCTCTTACCTCGGCGTGCTGGGCTATGCCTGGCTAGCCAGTGCAACTTTACGCGAGGCCTTTGAGCGTATCAGCCGCTACCAGAAGGTGATATCGGATACAGGGTTCATTCAACTTGAGGACCAGGATGACACGCTACACGTGCATCTGGAATATGATGCGCCAGCACTACACGACCCGAATTTGAGAGAGCTGATGCGCCTGGCCAATGGTGTGAAACTTTGCCGCATGAATGCAGGTGAGTCGTTCCAGCCAAAAAAGGTTCAATTCAAACAGCCCGAACCCAAACATATGGCCGCTTATTACGCTTTCTTCCATTGCGAACTGGAGTTCAATTCAGACTCAAGCGTGCTTCAGATTGATCGCGAAACTGCGGACCACCCCCTGTCGGGTGCCAACGCGCAACTCGAGACCCTGTTTGAACAACAGATTGTCGAATACCTGGCCCGACTGGACAAGGACGACATCATCGGCAGGACCCAGGCAGCGATCTTCAAGCAGCTGCCCTCAGGGCGGGCCTCCATCAAGGAAATCGCGGGAAAACTGGGCACATCGACACGGACGCTAAGGCGAAAACTCAAGGATGCCGGCACTTCGTACAAGGATCTGCTGGCCGAGACCCGGCGGGAACTCGGCAAAAGGTATATCCGCGACAAGAGTTTGAGCCTGACCGAGGTGGCCTTCATGCTGGGGTTTTCCGACAGCAGCTCATTTTCCCGGGCGTTCAGGGGCTGGACGGGTCAATCACCCAGCGCCTTCAGAGTATCCCCATAAAAAAAGGCCGGCTATTCAGCCGGCCTTCTCTTGTCCAGGGAACCGTGTTCCCTGCCCTGTGTGTTTGGTTTGGGGTTTCAGGCTAACGCCATCAACCGGTCCCTGGTGTTCATGATGTGCCAGGTGCTGATCACCACGATAGAGCCGATGACCGCGAAGAATTTGGCCGTGCTGCTTACCAGGTCGTACTGCATTTCAGTCAGCAAGCCGACGATGGGCAACACGTACAGAAGCGCGACAACTGCAACGCCGTACCAGGCCATGAAGCGAAACAACTTCAGAAAACTATTCCAGCCGTTTATCAGTGATTTCTTCATCATTGTTGCTCCTTAAAAAAACGAGGGGCAGTTGCCTGCCCCTCAACGCACACTATATTAATCAGAGAGACCCAGGTTGCTTTAAGCCTGGAAATTCAGTGTATGGATTCTCCTCCACTCCTGCTTGTCCGAACCGGACGATTTGTTGACAAGCCGGCCTGCGCCAGCTGTTTATTCAGCACGGATTCGTCCTGATTCCTGATCGACAGGTAGGCCTGCCAGAGTGTCCGGGGTTGAATATCGAGGGTGAGTACCACGTTGGCAATACTTGTCGATCCTGACATCACAGCCCTGGCGAGTCTGAATACGGCCATTTCCCAGGAGTGCCCCTGTTGCTCGAGGGCCTTTTTCAGGGTAATCCGGGTATCTGAAGAGGTCGCCAGCAATTCACAACCGTGCGGATCGACCGAAAGTTTGTATTCGATATATGCCAGGTGATGAGGACTCATATGCTCACTCCGGGCAAAACAGGCCAGCGTTACTGCGTCGTCCTGTTCCACCAGTTCAGTGAACTCGTCATCACTCATCCACACATTCCGGCTGCCTGCGGCATCACGCAGGTAAAGCATATGAGCGGGCGACCGGGCAAATTCCATCCGGGCTTCACGGTTGCCTATGTATTCCTGCAGAAACAAAAAGCCCTGCATGCGGTCATCCAGACGCTGGAGGGTATCGTCTTCGAGCTCTACTTCTGAAGCGATCATGTCCTGTAAGAGGCGCCACAAATCCTGCTCAGGCAGTTGTTCGAATAACATTTCAAAATTCAGGTTTGCATTCATTTATATTGTCTCCGCGATTCGTCCATCTGAAACACATTGGAAATTGGCTTGCACGATCCGAGCAGGCCGGCCAGCCGCGATTCTGCCAACGCCAAAGCATGGTTCATACGCTCAACGCTGTCACTCGGGTGCGCCTCGGGACAGGAATCGATCAGCTCGCGCCAAAATCCGATTTCGGATCTAAGCAACACTTCTGCCGCTCCACCCTTCACGTCGACAGCACCTTGCACCGACATACTTATTTTTTTGTTACTGGCCATTGATCATCCTGAACACGTTAAAACCACTCGTTGTGTTGCACTAACTACGGATTGAACTATACGAAGCGGCAGACCCGTTTGCTTGACGGCAACGGACAAGCTGTTGACTGGACAAGGCATGCTCAGTGAGAATGCTCACATCAGTATCATCATTCAAAGGAAATAGGGAATGTCCGTTTTTGCTCCTGCACTGGGCGCACTTTGGAAACAACTGGAGAGTTACGGGATAGATCCGGTTCCGGTTTTCAGAGAGTTCGATATCAATCCTGAATCCATGTATGACGCCGGCGCACGTGTTTCCTTTGACCAGTTTCAGCTCCTGGATGTGCGGGCCGCTGAACTCTCGCACGATCCATTTTTCGGCCTGAAAGGCGCTGAGTACTTCAGGCCTGCCCACCTGGGCGCACTGGGTTTTGCCTGGCTGGCCAGTTCCAGCTTGCGAACAGCTTTTCAGCGCCTGAGTCGATATTCACGCGTTATCCAGGAAAAACTGGAGGTCGATCTCAGTGAGGACGGCCCGCTTTTTTACGTCCGGATCGACGCTCAGCGTCCGACGCCCTGTGAAAAACTACGCGAAGAGGGTCAGCTTGCAGCATTGGTCAAACTCGCCCGGGTGATCGCAGGGAGTGACTTCAGCCCGGCAAAAATCTGCTTCCAGCAAAAAGAACCCGAGAACACCAGCTACCACTACGAACTGTTCCGCTGCCCGATCGAGTTCAATTCAGATTCCACGCGGATCGCTATTCACCTCGAAGACGTAGACAAGCGTCTGACCGGTTCCAATGACCAGCTGGCCAAGCTGAATGAGCACATCGTGGTCAAGTACCTGGCTCACAACGAAAAGCATGACGTCGTTAACCGGGTAAAAGCGGCGATTATTGATGGCCTTGCCAATGGCATCGTGACCGAGAACATGATTGCCAAGGAGTTGCACACAACACCGCGAAACATGCACCGCAAGC
>CAYUBS010000103.1:0-10604 GCA_964443145.1 uncultured Wenzhouxiangellaceae bacterium
ACGCTCATATTTAACAATGCAACCATGCATCCCGTTAATCTGACCAATCTCGGGTAGGTTCTCCGCCAGGGAAACCGAGGTCATTAACAGGCAAATGGTAACGAATATGATTTTCAGCAAAGAGTTCATATCAATTTGAAACATCCAGGCTAAATACATTAACCAATATGTTGCATCGAGCCGATTTTGAAAAGCTGACTGTTTAACACTCAGTAGACCTGTTTTTCGCCATGCTTCTCCAGAAATTCCTGGCCACTGTGACCCCGTTGAAAGACCCGGTACAGGGTGGGGATCATGAACAGTGTCAGTACACTGGCCACGCCCAGTCCCGCGACGATGGAGGAAGCCACGGGGCCCCAGACCAATGATTTTCCGCCTAATCCAACGGCCAGTGAAAACAGACCGGCAATCGTGGTGATGGTTGTCATCAGAATGGGAATAACACGCCTTCTCGCTGCATAAATGGTTGCATGCAAGGGCCTCATACCCGCCTTAATCCGTGAATTTGCCGCATCGATGAGCACAATAGCGCTGTTGACCGCAATTCCGGTCAGCGCAATCACGCCATACAGCGTATACAGGCTGAGCGGGTTGCCGGTTATCAGTAAACCAAACACGACGCCGGTAAACGCCATCGGAATGGTGGCAAGTATCAGCAGAGGTTGAAAATAACTGCGGAACTGGGTCGCGATAATCAGGTAAATCAGGCCCAGACCCAATAAAAAGAGCCCAAACATGGCATCGAGGCTTTCCTGGATGTCATCCAGTTCACCTGATTGATCAATGTCAGCCCCCGGGAACCGGGCCTGGATTTTTGTCCATTCCTCTGCGAGCACCCGGTTCACCGTCACGGTGTCTGTCAGGTTTGCATCGATATCACCTTCTACCGTGATGGAACGGCGGTAATTGTAATGGCTGATCGCACCCCGCCCACGCTGAAAGCCGGAGTTGGACAAGGCCCCGAATGTTGTTATTCCGCCGTTGGGCAGCGCGATGGGATCGTCCAGCACAGACCGGATGTCCTGCCGTTCACGGTCCATGCCGCGCACACGCAACTCGACCTTTTCACCCTGATCGCGGAAGAACGCAACGATTTCTCCATCCATGTGCAGTCGTAACAAACGTGCAACCTGTCCCGGCGTCAGGCCCGCACGCCGCACAGCTTTGTAGTCAAGATCCAGCACCAGTTCGGCCCGACCGGGCACGTCGTTGTCGGTTACATTGATCGCGCCCGGAATATTGCTGACGATGTCTTTGACCGCATCTGTTGCCGCACGCAATTCATCGAAGTCATCTGCCCGCACTTTGGCACTGATCGCACGGGAAGAAGGTGGCCCGCCACTGATGGCGGTGAATGAAATAACCCCATCCACCGGCGTTGCCATGACCGGCTCAGTGATATCCGCGATGATCTGATCCAGCGTGCGACCCCCGCTCTCCAGCGGCAAGAGGGAAACCTGGACCTGTGCATACTGGTCGCCATACAGGGCCTCGGTGTCGGTAAATTTAATGCCGGCATTAACCGTGATGGCGCGCACCTCGGAGGGCTGCATCAGTTTCCGTACTTCCTGTTCGACCAGAACACCCTGGCGTAGCGTTTCCTCAATGGGCGCATCTGCGGGCATATCCACGTTAACGTAGAACAGCCGAATCGGATCGGACAAAAAGAACTCCATGCGTATCAGGCCCATACCCACCGCGCTGATGGCAATCAGGACAGCCAGCGAACCGGCGGCCAGGAAACGCACCGGACGTCGCATGACATAGCACAGCATTTTTGTGTACTTCACCCGAATCCAGTGAATCCAGCGCGTGCGTGTATCGGTGCGTGGCGTATGAATTTCGTGACGCTTGCGTCGACCGCGGCTTGCACGCAGCGAAATAACATGTGAAGGCAGTATCCAGAAGGCCTCGATCAGGCTCACGGCAAGGCCAACCGTTACCACGAAAGGGATAACAAACATGAACTTGCCAACAATGCCCGGCAATAACATAAGTGGTAAGAACGCTGCCATGGTAGTGAGAACGGCAGAAGTCACCGGCTTGGCCACTTCAGCCAGGGAATCCATAGCTGCCTGCAGTCCGTCAGCACCCCGTTGAATGCGATAGTACATGGCCTCAACCACAACAACTGCATCATCAACCAGCATACCCAGCACGATCACGACGCCCAGCAGCACCGACACATTAAGCGTGTTGCCGGTGGCATTAAGTACCCACATGGTCCCGGCAATGGAGAACAAAATACCCAGCGTGACCATTGCCGCGATTCGAAAGCCGAGAAAGGCCCAACAAACCACCAAAACCAACAGCAGCCCCAGCAGCGCGTTGTTCTGCATGATGTTGATCGCGTTGCGGGTGGCGATGGTCTGATCATCTGCCAGTAGCAATTGCACACCGGTTCCATCAAGTTGTGTGTTCTTATTGGCGATGTACTCGTTGATTTTATCGATCAGGCCGATGGTGTTGGTATTGGCGACCTTGGTAACTGACAGGGCGATAGCGGCCTGTCCGCGGAAGGATACCAATTGGGTTGCATCTTCCCGGCCTCGCTTGACCTCAGCGACATCATTTAATGAAATCAGCGAGTTAGGCCTATTGAAAGGCGCTATCTGGAAGTCAGCCAGAACTTCCGGATCGTTGGTGGTGCCCACCACGCGCACCAGCCATTCGTTTCCCGAGACGCTGGTTTTTCCGGCAAATGTGTCCCGAAAAGCCTGTCCGAGGCTATCGGCGACATCTGTCGCCAGCAATCCACGGGCCGCCAGTTCCCGTGCCTGGAGCTCTACGTGTAACTCCGGTTCGCGTAACCCGATAGAGATGACCCGGTCCACACCCGGTAAGCGTGCCAGATCGTCACGAACAATCCGGCCCAGTCGGCGAAGTGTTTCATCATCGGCCTGCCCTTCGACCAACACCAGCCCGGTGGGGAAACCACTGGAGGTGGTCACCTCCAGGATAAAAGGGTCTACAGCTTCATCGGGAAGCTCATCATTGGACTTGGCCTGAACTTCGCGCCTGATATCATTTATTCTTTTGTCAAATTCACGCTCGTTAAGATCCCTGAATCGAATCAGGATGTTGGATGCATTTTCACGTGTGGTGCTAATCACCCAGCGGATGTCCTGAACGTTGCGGATGGCATCCTCTAATGGCCCCGTCACCAATTGCTCAACATCCTCGGCCGATGCACCCGGCAAAATGGTACGCACAATCACCCAGTTGAAATTGATTTCCGGATCCTGTTCACGAGGCATATTCAAGTAGGACATCAGGCCCATCATGAATACGACGAGAAAAAGGATGTTAACCAGGGGATGGTTAGTCAGAAGGCTTTTATACATGACCGGGCGTGCCTAGCGGCTGACGTTTACGCTGTCGCCATCCTGCAGGCGATCACGCCCCAGCGTGATGACTTCAGCTCCCGCAGGCAGGTCAACCGCAACGGGACGCCCTTCCTGGGCAGCGGGAAGCGGCATGAAAGAAGCCTTGCCCTGGTCATGCAGAAATACACCGAGTTGTCCATTGCGACGGCTGATTAGGCTGGAAGGCAACATTCCTTTTTCCACGTGCCAGACAACTTCCCCGCTGCGCCCGACTGCGGGAGCCGACTCAGTGAAAGCAAAACGTGCACGTTGGGAACGCCGCTCAGATTCGATAACGGGAGATAACCGAAGTAATTCCAGGGACCATTCCTGGCCTCGTGAGACAAACCGGATTTCATCAGCAGCAAGCAACGAGCCGGCGACGTCAGAAGGGACCTCGGCATCCAATTCGAAGCGGTCAATCTGAATAACGCGGACCAGCGGATTGCCATTGCTAACGTAACTACCGACCTGGGCGGTTCGCTCAACAACCACTCCATCAAACGGAGCCAGAATGCGGCACTTGTCCAGGTTGCGTTGCGCTATGGCCACAGCGACCTCGTTGGCCCGGATCTGGGCACTCCAGACCGCAGCATCGGTCTGGCGATCCAGCAAAGCATCAGCAGAAAGATAATTGTCCTGTACCAACCCCTCAGCTCGCGAGAGCTTGGCGTCCGCGGATGCTTTCTGGGCCTGGCTGGAAGTGAGGTTGGCGAGTGCCTGGTTCAGGTTCAGTTGAAAATCACGGGGATCGAGCTCGAGCAATAAGTCGCCTGCCTGAACATGTTGACCGACATCGGCGTGAACCGTATTGACCACTGCCGAAACTTCCGCTGAAATCTGAGCATTGTTCAACGGCCTGACATCGGCCGGAGCACGACGCTCAAGGTCGACCAACACGTTTGATACATCATCCACGCGTACGGAAACCTGAGCAGTCGTTGAAGGCGAATGCGTCAAGAGCAGGGCAATAATCACTAGTAGTATGGAACGCATGCATCCCCCGGGGAGCACTTCACATCAGCTCGTTCAAAAACATATGTGGGCTGGATGGAGAAACTAAAGGTGTTTAGACATTGTATGGTGGTGATCTACCCGCTCAATATCAGGGAACCGCACCCAATACCCAGGACTCAACCTCGAATACATGGTCGTCTGAGTAACCCATACTGCGCAGGGCCGTGGCGAGCTCGAGCACGTATTCGCGATTGGACCCACTGGGGCCTGCGCAGCGGTTGATCTGCGCCGCCATCTCGGCCAGGGGCGCGGGGCCCAGGAAGGCCTCGTTGTCCTCGGAGGCACGGTAGACGATGCCATTTACGCTACCCGCTTCGAACGCGATCTCCACGGCGATACGTTCATAGCCGTTCTTTTCCCGGTGATCCAGGTGCTCAAATACTTCGGGTTCCACCAGGAAAGCGCGGCCGTCGCAGTGCTCACCGGGCGCTGCCACCAGCGTTACGACCCGGCCGGGGTCGTGCTCCAGGCCGCGGTGGTCGTGTGAGCCCTGCCAGAAGCGCCGCGCCCAGCCTGTAATCCGGCCTGGTCTTGACTCGAGATACGGGAAATCCTGCTTCCAGATCAACGATCCGTAGCCGAAGACCCAGCTGGGTTGAGTGATGGTCATCGGTTCAAGTCGACTTCAGCTCAAAACGCTCCCGCAGAAAGCGTGCGATGCCCTCGTCGTCGTGGTGTCCGATGACTGCGGTGGCAGCGGATTTGATCGCGTCGTTCGCATTTGCCGGTGCGTAGCTCTCGTCGGCCATCTCGAACATGCTTAGGTCGTTGTCGTTATCGCCGAAACAGATGACACGCTCAATACCCAACATTTCCTTCATGATCTTGATCGCGCCGCCTTTGCTTGCATCGCTGTGGTGAACGTCGAGCCAGCGCCATTTCCGACCCTCCCAGGCGATTCCGGAATAGGCCACCAGATGCGACTCGTCATTGACGCTGTGCAGCACCGCCTTTATGGCTTCGCTGTGGCCGATGGAATTTACGTGGGTGATAGCGGCGTCAGCGGGCAATTCGTCAAGCGCGCGCGCCCTGATGCTGTCCCCTATGCCCAGGGTGCGAATCAGCCGGTGCTCGACCTCTGATTGCAGCGGTGGATGGTACACGGTGCTCTCCTGGTCCTCATCCAGCGTAAAGACGAACGGAGTAACGGCCTGACGGATGCAGGCCTGGACGATATGGTTGAGTTCGTCCGCCGTCAACATAGCGCCGTTTGAAAAACGGCTCTGCTCCGGGTGCCAGATCATGACGCCGTTTTTATACGCCTGCGGCAGCAGAAATTCGTGCCCCTCCAGTATCGCCCGCGCGGTATGCATCGTGCGGCCTGTAGCGACGGTGTAGGCAATTTCATGTTCGGCAAGGAGCTTGAGTGTTTCGCTCGTATAGTCGGAGATTGCAGACTCCTGGTTAAGGAGCGTGCCATCGAGGTCAAAAACAATGAGTTCCACCTGAGAAATCCATGCGGAGAGACAAGTAATCAGTTTGGCTGCTCATGCGCGCCGATGCAAACAGGTGCGAAAATTCAATGTTGGCTTTATCATGGCAAGCGGCTACTCTTAAATTTAATCGCATCAGACGCGAAACCAGCCTATGTCTTTTTTCAACGAACTCAAGCGCCGAAATGTCTTCCGCGTAGCGACTGCTTACCTGGCTGGGGCATGGCTGCTCATTGAGATTACAGAGACACTCTTCCCGATTTATGGCCTTTCTGATGCGTCGGTCCGGTTGGTCGTCACGCTTCTGGCCATCGGCTTCCCGCTGACCCTGGTATTTTCCTGGGTCTTTGAACTGACCTCTGAAGGGCTCAAGCGCGAGAAGGACATCGACCCCTCGATAACGCCCAGGCAACCATCGAGTAAAAAACTGGATCGCATCATCATCGTGTTACTGGCCCTGGCGCTGGGCTACTTCGCCGTAGACAAGTTTGTGCTCGAGCCTGATCGGGTAACAGAAATGGCGCAGACGGCTTTGCCCGATAAATCCATTGCTGTACTGCCGTTCTCAAACATGAGTCCGGACCCTGAGGACGAGTATTTCAGCGACGGCCTTACCGAGGAATTGATCGGAGCGTTGGCAAAAATCAAGGGACTGCATGTTACCGCGCGAACTTCGGCGTTCGTCTTCAAAGGAGAGAACAGGGACATTCGTGACATCGGTAAACGATTGAACGTCAAGACTGTGCTGGAAGGCAGTGTCCGGCGGGAAAAAAATCGTATTCGGATAACAGCCCAATTGATCAACGTTGAAGATGGTTACCACCTGTGGTCAGAATCTTACAACCATGAACTGGAGAATGTGCTTGCCCTCCAGGAGACTATTTCCCGCGCCATAGTCAACGCGCTCCAGATTGAGCTTTCGGCACAGGCAGGTGAAAACCCCGGGGTCAATGCTACCGTTAACCCTGAAGCGTATGACCTCTACCTGAAGGGCCGGTATCACTGGGCGCGTTTTAATGAAGGTGGCTTTCGGCAAAGCATTCAGGCGTTTCAGCAGGCGATAGCCATCGACCCCGACTACGCCCCGCCGCACGCCGGGCTGGCAAATGCCTACAGTTTCGCGGGCTATTTTGGAATTATGCCGCCACGCGAGGCTTTTCCCCTCTCCATCAGGGAAGCCGATGCCGCTCTCGTACTGGATCCGGAGTCCACCGAGGCGCTGGTCGCAAGAGGTATGGCCTGGCTGATGTACGAATGGGATTGGGATAATGCTCGCGACAATCTGACGCAGGCCCTGGCGCTCAGTCCGAATTTTTCCATGGCCCACTGGGCATATGCTCAATACCTGTCGGTTGTGGACACCCCGGCAGCACTGGAATCCGCATTGCACGCGCTTTCTCTCGATCCGCTGTCGCTGCCAATCATGAACCGGGTCGCCTTTTCCTATTTGGACCATGGAATGTTCAATGAAGCGATCCAAATGGATAAGGAAATGCTTTCAATGAATCCGGGTTTTGCAGCCGCTCATTGGAATTTAGGCATCATTTATATGTTTCAGGGCCACTGGGAAAAGGCGATCGAGCTACTCGAGCAGTCGGTGGAGGACTCCGGCCGTATGGCTCCGACGCTGGCCATACTTGCCCACGCCCATGCGAAATCGGGTGATCAGAAAAGCGCCCTTGCCATTCTTGCAGAACTCGAAAACCTAAGAGAATCTCCAGAACGCGGCTATGCATCTCCGGTGCTGATTGCATATGTGCATGAAGGGCTGGGTAACACAGAGCTGGCGATGGATTGGCTGGAGCAGGCATGGACGGAACGTGACGGCTGGTTGGTTAACCTCAATTCCTTTCCACACTTTGAGTCACTTCGAGATGAGCCACGATTCAGGGATATCCTTCGCCGGATGAATCTCCCCGAAAAAACTCATTACTGACGCCGGTAAAAAGAAGCTACCGGCGGTCGATCGACCGCCGGCTAATACACATGTCTTTTTTCTATTGATTTGCGCCCCTTAAATCCCACCAGCGCCCATAAACTTTCGACGTGCTGACACCTTCGGGCAAACACCCGGCATCGCACAGGGGGCCTAACACTTCGTAGGGCACGGGCAATGGCGTGAGAGTGGTGATGATTTCAATCCCTTTCATCCGGAGTCGGTTAACGCAGTCCCCTTTGGCATGGCCGCGAAGGTCAAACTTGCTGATCCAGACCCCTCCAAAGCCCGGAGGAAAGAATGTGTCCACGAGGTTCGGTTGGCCAGGCGCAAAAGTCCGTTCACCGCTCCATGTGCCTTTCCAGACTCCATCACAGGCATCAACTTCCAGCTGCCAGCTGCCCCAAACAGGGCCGGTAAAGTAGTCAGCGTCGAAGCTGGCATTGGAAACATAAGTCAGCAGTCCGGACATTCGTGGATCGTCGGAGTACATCCGGGACATTCCTGTGCCGTTGCGGACTTCGAGCGTAGCGCCCTCGGGACAAACCGGCATCATCGGATTCGTCATGTCGATAACGCCTTCCGAGCAATAAATCTCACCTGTGGGAGGGCCAGGCATCAAGTCATCGGTGGCATTGACCTCTATGGAGCTGTAACCCCATCTCCATTCAAGGCCGTTTTCGGCCGCGGTAGCGACTTGCGTCAGTAGCAGGCCGGCTACTGCTGTCACCAACAGCACCGGTAAAACAGTCGATATTCTTGCAAACATATCCTTCTCCTTCTTTCACTGGTTCCTTAACTTTCAATGGTTCAGGTTCAGTGTAGAAAGGCCGGTGGTTCGGGTCTTGACCCCTTGGTGACGATATCCTGACGATACCGTGACGAGCCTGGAGCACACGCGATTAGCCATGAAATTGTGATTATTGTCGCGCCGTGAAATACTGTAGAAACTGCGTTTAACCACGAGGGACCAGGACAGGCTTGAGGCCGGGGATGAGTTCGTGAACCAGCACAGTGGATTCCTTTTCGATGATTTTGTCGTTGACCTGGAAGCATGGCAACTCATCCATTCCGGGCAAGTCGTACACCTCGAGCCTACCGTTCTGAAACTCCTGGTCTTTCTGATCGAGAACCACGACCGCCTCGTTTCCAAAAATGAACTACTGGATACGGTTTGGGGTGAGACGGTCGTATCCGAATCTGCTCTCAGCAAAGCGATTGCCCGGCTTCGCAAGGCGCTGGGGGACGACTCTTCCCATCCCAGGTACATCGAAACCGTGCATTCCCTGGGGTACCGTTTCATCGCCAAAGTCCAGGAAATCGAACCCTCCGCCAGGAACAGACCGGTCCGGGTACCGGCCCGAAAGGCAACCTACGCCGCCCTGGTTTTTGCCGGGCTTATGGTCATGGCCATTATCTTGTTCAGCCTGGACCTGTTCGACCTGCAGACCCGGACACCGGGAACGCAGGAAACGCCTCGTATAAGGTCGCTGGCCGTGCTTCCTCTGGCCAACCTGGCGGGTGACCCGGAACAGGATTACTTTGTTGAAGGGCTGCATGACGTGTTGATCACTGATCTGTCAAAAATCAGCGGTCTCAAAGTCATTTCGCGCCAATCCACGATGCGCTACAAGGCCAGCAACAAGCCGATGGCGGAAATTGCAAGAGAGTTGAACGTGGACGCACTGGTGGAAGGCGGTGCCTTGTTGCTGGGCGAGCAGGTCAAAGTCACCGCTCAGCTGATCCACGGCCAAACGGACGAACACATATGGGCGGAGACTTATGATCGCGATCTGCGGGACGTATTGGCCTTGCTCGGTGAAATTGCCCGGACGATCAGCGATGAAATCGAAATCTCCCTTCGGCCCCAGGATAAGGAACGCCTGGCGAGCGCGGGCCCGGTCGATCCGGCAGCCAACGAGGCGTACCTGCGTGGCCTTTACTTTTTCAACCGTTTTAACGTCGGGGATTTTCAGAAATCCCTCGAGTACTTCGAGCAGGCAGTGGACATCGACCCCGGTTTTGCGCTTGGCTGGTCGGGATTGGCAGCCGCTCACTTGATGATTGCGTATTTTGGAAACGAACCACCCCGTGAGGCAGTCATGCTGGCAAGGGTCGCTGCATTGAAAGCGCTGGAATTGGATGATCAAAATTTTTCCGGACATGCGGCCCTGGGCTGGGTAAGGCTATTCAGCAGGGACTGGCCCGGGGCCGGCCAGTCGTTTGAGGAGGCGCTGAGACTCAACCCAAACCATGCAATGACCATCCACGGCTATGCGGATTATCTGCTGCTATCGGGGCGGTTGGAGGAAAGTCTGGTGCAAGTCCGGCGCGCCCGGGCCATTGATCCCTTCACACCTACGTCCAACCTGCCGGTTCCTGTCCACCTGTACATGATGCGCCGCTATGACGAAGCGCTCGCGGAAGCTCAGGAACTCCTCAAAGCAGACCCCAATTATCCGGTAGGTTGGTTACTGACATTGGTCTATTGGCAAAAGGGAATGTTTCAGGAGGCACTGGCAGAGTATCGAAAAACCCTGACCCGGATGAACGATACCGGGCTGCTGGAAGCGCTGGCCAGAGGCAACGCTGAGTCAGGCCCCCGGGGCGCCATGCGGGGCATGGCCGATGAAATGGCCGCACGATCGAAGATGGGCCACGTTGACCCGTTCAAAGTCAGTTCCACTTATGCACAGGCAGGCGAAGTCAACCTGGCTTTCGAGTGGCTGGAGAAAGCCCTGGAAAGGGGCTCCCCGGAACTGATTTACGTCGGTTTGAGGCCGGATTTTGACGTGCTGCGTAACGATCCGAGATATAAAGTTCTGATGCAAAGATTCGGTTTGCCGAATCCAT
>CAYUBS010000104.1:0-10454 GCA_964443145.1 uncultured Wenzhouxiangellaceae bacterium
TCAGGTTGGGGTTACTTTTTCTTTTAAGGCTTTGACACAATAACGGTTGAGGCTCTCGCCTATCTTCATGGACTCCAGCGCCAGGCGTTCGTGGAGGTCTTCACCTACCCGCAGATTGAATTTGCCAGAATAGTTTTTTCCGGCAGTTGGCGGAGGAAGGGCCTCACCATCCTCTTCGAACACTTCCAGCCATTCTTCAAGCACCTGGCAAATCTCTTTATAGACTTCGAATTCATCATCTCCGTGAACGCCACCAAGGGATATACCCGGCAGCCGCCCGATATAGCACTGATCCTCCTCGGACCACTCAACGATCTTAATGTATCGGTCACTCAGCTTCATTTTTTGTCGACCTCAGCGCCTCAAGCACCTGAAGAATTTGATAACGCTTTGCGTCATCGCCCGGTTTACCACTGATCGTTAGCCCAACCCCACAAGAGTGCCGAAAGTTTTTGTGGCTGCCTTTCCCACCACGATTCACAAACCCAGCTTCTCCCAACCTCTTTATTAATGATCTGATTTTTGGTGGCATCAGAATATGGTACCACTATGGTACTACATTGGTATGTAGGAAGAAACCGCCAAAATATTTCAACTACTTCGACATATCGGCTTGGATATGGAAGGCCCCGCTGATTTTCCAGACGCGCTTTAAACACAAAACGAAATGCCCCGGTTTTTATCGTTACCCCCAGCGGCCTACGTAGGATTGCACCCAAAAAAAAACCGGGACATAAAGTCCCGGTGAGGTCTCATCGGACTATGCGGGTAGCAGCTCCCGCGCATCCTTTAGGGAGAGATCCGTGCCTGTCTGGTCATAAAGAAGTCTTCTGAAATGAAAAAAGCCATCGTTTCCGATGGCCTTTCCCCTTGAAGCTTCCTTGCCAAACTACAGACGGCAACTGCCATGTCGCTACCATCCTTGGCGAATTCTTACTGAGTCAGACTTCCATCCCGATTCAGTGTTACTGCCTATATATATGCAGTTATCGTGCCAAGGTATTAATGTCCATATTGACATGTTTTATTTAAATGTATTTTCAAAGGGATAGGAGGTCTATCTAGACTACTTACTAACTAAATCGTCCTTCCCGTCTCAGGGCGCGACTGACAATTTTTGTCACTCTTTTCCGTTTTGAGGCAAGGAACGCAACTTCGCGACGAGGAAATCCAGCACTTCATCAAGCCTGGGAGACAGTTTTTCACCTTCCCCGGTGTCCCCGGGTTGAATGGCCAGCAGTCCTACCTGCGCTCCGCAGCGGGCCTGCAGGTACTTTGCCAGCATCTGCGGTGAGCCGGCATGGGTCGATATTGCGCTCAACACGACGTCATCAGCCTGCAGAAGCCGCAATTCACCCGCTGTCGCCCCAAAGTCCACGGCGTCAATCATCAGGATGGTATCCGGCTGGCAGGCGACAACCCGCTCGAGGTGGTTCTCCGGTACGAACCCACCGTCTACAGCGCTGACCGATGTTTCGTTTGTATCCAGCGCCTCGGCAACCCTTGAGCCGATGCCGTCATCGCGCCACATGCGGTTGCCGAAACCGAACAGGCACACGCGCCCGCGCAGGAAATGCTCCACTGATGACCAGGCGGGATCATGGGTCGGCACGGGCTATTCCTGGCCGGCGCGAGATGTCACGCGGCGCGCGCGGTCTTGCGCCGGCACCTGGCGCACTGAATGGCCATGCGGTCCTGGCGCAGGGGGGTATCATCGCCACTTCGCACGCCCGGCTCCACGTAACCCAGGCCGAGGCCTGCGAACAGGGAAAGTGTCGGGTTTGCGAAACACGCGGCGCCAAGCCTCCTGGCCAGCCAGTGCAATTGATCGACAGGCGCGAGCACCTCACCACAGACCTCGCACAGCACCAGTTCTTTCTCGATCCGCTCCTCGAAGTCCTCAGGTTTGAAGCCGGCGAAGTCCCACTCGGTGCTCATACGGATGCCCTGCTGGGTTGGGCAGTAGCGCTCGCACTGGCCGCACACGATGCAGGAGTCGAAGTGCTGCACCAGGTGTCGCACCGGCGGTGAAGCTTCCAGGTCGTCGAGGACTTCGATGCATTTGGACGGACAGACCTGGGCACAGGCGCCACAGCCAATGCATCCCTCTGCGTTGAAGCGCGGCCGGCCGCGGAACGATTCCTGCGGTTCGAACGGCTCTTTCGGGAAGCGCGTGGTATAGGCCGGAGACAGCGCCGCCAGGATTGCCTGCTTGAGGATTCTGGGTTGCAGGAAGGCAGGCTTTCTCATGAACCGCCCTCCTCTTCCAGCGCGCCGTTTGCCTGGTCTTCGGCATAGCGGTCGACCACGCTGCCAGACCATAAATCAACCCCGGAGCGGTGTGCAGCCCGCGCCAGGGCATGGGCGGCGGTCGACGAGGTGATCAGGATGAACAGGATACAGGCCAGCCCCTTGACCAGCGCCGCCAGCGAGCCCAGCCAAACCACGCTGCCCAGCAGGATCAGCGTGGTACCCAGCACCACGCACTTGGTCGAGGCCTGGATGCGGTTGTAGACATCCGGCAGACGGACCAGGCCCACGCAACCGGACAGGTCGAACAGCACGCCAATCACAATCAGCGTCAGCCCGGTGTATTGATAGAGAGTCATGGATTCATTCATCAAGGCGTTTCCCCACCAGGTATTTGGCCAACGCGAGCGTTGCCACGAAACTGATCAGAGCCCAGACCAGCGCCACGTCCAGCAGGTAAGCCTTGCCGCTGATCACCATCAGGATAGCGACAAAGCCCACCACCACGGTGCCGAGGATGTCGATCGCGACCATCCGGTCAGCAGCGGAAGGGCCATTGGCGATGCGGTACAGGCAAAAGCCACAGCACATCAACAAGCCGATGATCAATGCCGGAAAAAGAATTTCATTCGTCATCATTCGAATATTCTCTGTATATACCATTCAAGGCGCCGCAGGACCTGCTGAGCGGCCTGTTCTTCATCCTCAGTAGTCACGAACAACCAGTGGATGTAGAACACCCCGTCATCGGTGACTTCCATGGTTAACGTGCCCGGGGTCAGCGTGATCGAATTGGCCAGCGCCGTCAGCCCGGTCTCGGTTTTCAATACGCTTCTGACTTTCACAATGCCCGGCCGGATCGGCATGGCCGGATGCCACACGCGGTAGACCACGTCCAGGCCGCCCCTGATTACGTACCCGCCGAACACGAATAAATAGACGAACCCCCAGAACCAGCTCATTGGTTTCAGGAAGCGGATAAAATTGACGCGAACGATTTCCCGCATGACCAGCGCAACGAAAGCGGCCACGAACACCCCGGCGACGATGTCACCCACCATTAAACGCCCGTCAACCGGAGAGATGGGCCAGACCAGCAACAACCAGAATACGAAGGCCACGCCGAACAGCACCAGGCGCTCCGGCATGGGTTTGCTAACGAAGTCGTGAGTTTGCGGTTTCATTGCATGTCCTCAAAACGGCCCGGCCGAAAGGGTTTCCTGCGCCGCCCCGATCAGCCAGGGGCTGCTCAGCCCACCCAGCACCAGTAGCGACAGCGCGATGCAACCCAGTGCCAGCAGCAACATGGCCAGTGACATCAGCGGCGGCTCTTTACCCAGATCCTGCAGGCGGGCCGGCAGCGCTGCAAAGAATGCCATGCGCTGAACTTTCAGCTGATAGGCCAGGGTGACGATGCTGACGACCACCGCAACTGCAGCGAAGCCATAAAAGCCGGCCTCTATGCAGGCCAGGATGATTATCAGCTTGCTCCAGAAGCCGTTGAACGGCGGAATCCCGGCTATCGACATTGAGCCGACCAGCGAGGTGAAGCCGGTTACCGGCAACGCCTGGCGTAACCCACCCAACTGCTTCAGGTCGCGCGTTCCGGTTGCGAATTCCACCGCGCCCGCATTCAAAAACAGCAGGGACTTGAACATCGCATGGTTGACCAGGTGGTACAACGCGCCGACCAGTCCAAGCGGTGTGCCCAGCCCCAGGCCCAGCACGATAAAGCCGACTTGAGAAATACTGCTGTAGGCAAACAGGCGCTTGATGTCGCTCTGTCCGGCGGCCAGTAATCCACCGGTCACCATGGACAGCACACCCAGCCAGCGCAGCAAGGACAGTTCGCTGTTACCCACGCCGAACACGTTGAAGGCCAGTCGGGCCAGCACATAGATACCGATCGCCTTGATCAACACACCCGACAGCATCGCCGAAACCGGTGCAGGCGCCGCCGGGTGGGCGTCCGGCAACCAGGCGTGGAACGGTACCAGCGCCGCCTTGAATGAAAACCCGCAGATAAACAGGCTAAAGGCCAGCAGCAACGGCGCATCCATCCCGGTCTCTGCAATGCGTCCGGCCATCTGTGCCATGTTCAGCGTGCCCGTGATGCCGTACACCAGGGCAATGCCCACCAGGATCAGGGCCGAGGACAGGGAGCCCAGCACGATGTATTTGAACGAAGCTTCCAGTTCCTCGTGGGCACAACCAAATGCCACCAGCGAGTATGAGGCCACCGCTGCCACCTCGAGGAATACATACAGGTTGAACAGGTCGCCTGCCAGGATGACGCCGTTCATGCCGGTCACCATCAAAAGGAACAGTCCGTAAAAATGCTCGCAGGCAGTGTAGCGGCGCATGTAGTCGATCGAATACAGGCTGACGGCCAGGCCCACCACATTGACAGCCAGCAACAGCAACGTGGCCAGGTCATCCAGCCGCAGGTCGATACCGACCGGTGGCATCCAGCCGCCCATGTGGTAAAGACCCTGGTGACCAGCCGCCAGGCAACTCATTAGAAACAGCGCCAGCAGGGCCAGGCTGGTCAGTCCGCCGGAGAGTACCGGGCGCTTTCGCGCCACCAACTGGATCAGCAACGCAACCGCCAGCGGCAGGGCCACAAACAGGGGAATCAGGTTGTCGCTGTAAAGGTTGAACACACTATCCTCGCAGGCGCCGGATTTCGGTCACGTCAAAGGTTCCATAGCGCTCGTACAGGCGCACGCACAGCGCCACCATCAGGGCCAGCACGCCCAGGCCGATCACGATCGAGGTGAGCACCAGCGCCTGCGGCAACGGGTCGACGGCCTGGCCGGCGAAGGTGGTAATCGACTGGCCGGCATCGACAATGGGGGGGCTGCCGCCGTCACGGTAGCCAATCAGCAGCAGCAACAGGTGTACGCCGTGCTGCATGATCACCAGACTGATCACGATCTTGACTGTCTGGCGACTGGCGACCACACCGTAAAAGCCAACCAGGATCAATAGCAGGCAAAGAGAATAGATCATGGCTCGTCCTCCTCGTCAGGGGGCGTGACGGCAATCTTCAGCGCAGTCAACACGGTAAATACAAGGAACAGCGCGCTGGCCACTTTCAGTCCCAGTGCGATGTTCATCAGCGGCATCGTGCCGCCGCTGAACAATGTGAACCAGGCGGACTCAGGTGTCTGAATGAAGTTTCCGAAGAAGTGGCGAGCGCCCCACCAGCAACCCAGCCAGCCGATGGCCAGGAATACCAGCAAGCCAACGCTGTCCAGCCTCGAAGCCGCGCGTTTACTGAACACAGCACCTCCCTGCTGTCCTCCCTGCGCCAGCATGATCAGGATAAAGGCGCTGGCGATGATCACGCCACCACCAAAACCGCCGCCTGGCGTGATGTGGCCGTAGAGCACGATATAAATACCAAACAACAGGATCGGGCCTTTCAGCCAGCGCGTAACGGTGCGAACGATCATGCTCATTCCGGGTTTGCGTTCAATCGTCATGTTTCGCCCTCTTACGCAGAATAGCCGCGGCACCCAGAGCCGCGCAGAACAGCACGGTCGCCTCGCCCAGCGTGTCCCAGGCGCGGAAATCCAGCAGTACATCAGTGACGATGTTTGGGCCGCCGGTATCCTCAAGGCCCAGCGCCAGGTAAGTGGCCGAAGGCGCATCACTGAACCGTTCCATCACCGACACGCCAAAGGCGGGGAATTCGTTGAACACCTGGATACCGAACAGGCCGATTACGGCAACGAACGCTACGGCGAACGAGACGCCAACGACGGTTCGCCCGACTTTCATCTGCTGGATCTCACGGCCCAGCGTGGCACGGATCAGGATCACCAGGCTGATGACCTCGACCCCGATTTGCACGATCGCGACGTCCGGCGCTGCCAGGAACATGAAGGCAATGGCCAGCAAGAAGCCAACTGCACCCAGGCTGATCACCGAGTACAGCAGGTTAGGCGTGACCACGGTGATGATCGCGGCAATCACCGTCAACAGGATCAATAGTGCGAGCACTTCTGTCATCTTGTTTTTTCCAAATCAGTCCTGGGTTTGTGTCACCACCCAGACGACAATTAATAGTCCTGTCACGAACCACCGCATGTAGACCGGCAGCACCCCGGTGTGCATCGATCGCAGGGCCAGGATGAGGTAGTTCGCACCTTTACGAAGTAAGTAATAAATATCGAAGGCCTTCGCCCGCATGAGCAGATAAAAGCGCTTCAGCACCGGCAAGGAGCGGAAGTTGTTGTAAAAATCGACCCCGGTTACCTCGACATTCCGCCCGGCCCCGAGCTCCTCATCCTGAAGGTAAACCTGCTGCATGTGCTCACCACCGATATAGGTACTCACCCGGCGCAACTTTCCGCCACGCATGGTCAGCCCGTAAATGATCAGGCCGATCACGATACCGCCGAGGATCAGCACGGTGGCCAGCCCGGCCCACCAGACACCGCCCACCAACACGGCCTGCCCCGCCGGTAAGGCAGGGAGAATCAGGCGATCGAGCGGCAACTGGAAGGCGAACACGCCGAATACCACGCAGGTAACTGCCAGCACCACCAGCGGCAGCAACATGGCGGGGGAACCGTCATGGATGCGCAATTTACGAATACCCGGTGAGGGCTTACACAGGAAGGTGGCGTGCAGCACTTTCACGAAACTGGCCAGGGTCAGGGCCGACCCCAGCATGGCGACTGCCAGCCAGATAACCCAGCTGAGCCCGCCGTTTTCACCGGATTCGATCACACCCTGGTAAATCATCCATTTTGAGGCGAAGCCGTTCAGCGGCGGAACGCCCGCAATCGCCAGCGCGGCCACGGTACAGGCGGCGAAGGTCACCGGCATCATCCGGGCCAGGCCGCCGAGGCGGTCCAGGTCGGTCGTGCCGGTCTCTTTCTCGACGACGCCCGCGCACAGGAACAGGGCGCTCTTGTAGATCGCGTTGTTCAGCATGTGGAACAGCCCGCCGGCCAGCCCGATGGCGGTCCCGGTGCCTATCCCCAGCACCATGTACCCGACCTGGCTGATGGCGTGGTAGGACAACAGGCGTTTCAGGTCATGCTGGACCAGCGCCATCAGCACCGCACCGATAATCGTGACCGAGCCGATCAGCATCAGCATGAAAAACATGAACGGGGTCGGCACGAACAGGTCGAACATGCAGCGTGACAGCAGGTAAATACCCAGCAACTTGTCCAGCGAAGCCGGCAGGTAGGCCGATACCGGCGCATCTGCTTTCTCGCCAAAATCCGGCACCCAGCTATGCAACGGCACCACTCCGGCCTTGGCGAAGGCAGCAGCCAGGAACAACCCGAACGCCGCATAGGAGGCCGGGCTTTCCAGCGCCAGGGCTCCTGCGTCGATCAGAGTCGAACCGGTGGCCTGCCAATACAGGGCGATGCCCAGCAGGAACAACGCGTCGGAGCCACCGATAATCATCAGCGATTTACGCGCCGCGGCCGCCGCAGGAGGCCCCGCCAGGCCAATCATCAGGTACAGCAGCAACCCCAGGAAACCCCAGCAGACCAGCAACAGGATCAGTTCGTTGGCCAGCACCACGCCGCAACTGGCGCCGAGGGTCCACAGGAACCAGGTAAAGTAGGCCCGGTGGTGCGGATAGAGGCCCGACGCTTTGTGGTAATAGCCCACCGAGAAAATCGAGATCAGCACACCGAACACCGCAACGGTCAGCAGAATGAAGCCGCCCAGCGTATCCAGGCGCAGATTCAGCCAGGCCATGGGTTGGGCGCTGACAGGCGCGGCCCCCGCCTGCCGGAATAACTGCCATACCAGCACCAGCACCGTAACGGTCGTCAGCACAACCAGCAGTGAACGCAGGCTGTCAAAAAACCGCGATCCCCCGCCCGGAAGCAGCAGGCACAGCACACCGGCCAGCAACGGCAGGGTGACTGGCAGCAGCATCGTGCTAAAGATGAAATCGAGGATCATGCTGATACCACCTCCGGTGGCTTCGGCCCGCTGAGACCGGATTCATCCATCATCCGCCAGGTTTTCTCGCACGACATGCGGATCAGTTCCTGGGCACCGAACAAGCGCCGGCCGCCGGCACAGTCCACCGCCACCGCCATGCGTTCGGTGCAGCAATAACAGGGGTCGACCGCTGCCAGGATGATGGTGGCATCGGCCACCGTCCCGCCCGGCACGGTTTCGCGGTTGGTGGGCACGTTCATGAAGCTCGGCGCGCGTACCTTGTGGCGCACCGGCCGGTTGCTGCCGTCGGAGCGGATGTAGTGGAACACCTCGCCGCGCGGCGCTTCGTAGTGGCCGATGCCTTCCCCCGCAGGCACGCATTCGGGATTGGAATCGACCGGACCGCGCACGGTTTTGAGCTGGTCCAGGCACTGCTCAATGATGCGGATCGACTCGAACATCTCCAGGATGCGCACCACGGCCTTGTCGAACACATCGCCGTTTGCGGTGGTGATCACATCGAAATCGACCATGCCATAAGCGGCGTGCGGGTGATCACGGCGCACATCGATATCGTATCCCGAGGCCCGCGCGGTGGGCCCCAGCGCGCCGTAGGCAATCGCCATCTCGCGGCTCAGGATACCGATCCCTTTGGTGCGTGCATGGATCAGCGGATCCTCCAGCACTGCGTCGCGGAACATGCTGATCGGGTCCTGCAGGCCATTCAGCAATTTGTGGATGGCCGGAAGGTCAGTGTCGTTGATGTCGCGGCGCACACCACCCGGCTTCATCATGCCGTAGTGGTTGCGGTTACCGGTGATCAGCTCGAGGATATTGAGCACGTCCTCGCGGAAACGCCAGGCCCACATCCAGATGGTGTTGAAGCCGATGAAGTGCCCGGCCAGCCCCAGCCACAGCAGGTGGGAATGGATTCGCTCCAGTTCACCAACGGCACTGCGGATAAACAACGCGCGCTCGGGTACCTCGATCTCCCCGGCGTCTTCGGCGGCCTGCACACAGGCAATCGGGTGTGATGTCGAGCAGATCCCACAGATGCGCTCCACCAGGAACACGGTTTCTTCAAAGGTCTTTGACTCAGACAGCTTCTCAATGCCGCGGTGGTTGTAGCCCAACTCGATATCCAGGTGGACAACCGTCTCGCCCTCTACATGCAGCTTGAAGAACTCGGGCTCTTCCTGCAGCGCGTGGTAGGGGCCAATCGGGACAATCGTACGCTTGGTCATTCCGGCTCCCCCTGTTGAATCTGGGTTTGCCAACGATTTTTTCTCCTGAGCGGGAAATCTCCTTTAGGCCAGCCGTCATCCAGCAACAAATGCCGCATATCCGGATGTCCCTTAAACTCCACCCCAAACAACTCCCAGATCTCGCGCTCTATCCACTCCGCTGCGGGCAGCATCACGGCGATCGAATCCAGCTCCGGCTTTTCATGCCCGAGTGTGGTGCGAAGCGTCACCAGGCAGTCCTCGGCATCCATCGCCCAGTGGTACATCACCTCGATGCCCACCGGCGTGTCGATACCGGTCGCGGTCTGCAGCCGTGCGTCCAGTTCGCTGAACATCACAGTGCTCGCCGCCGGGACCGAAGCAGGCGCAATGTCGATGTAGGCGCGCCGGCCGGATTTGCGCGTGAGGTTCAGCGCGTGCTCACCCAACGCACCGTGTACCCGTTCAATCGTGTCGCTCGCTGACATCATTTTTCCTCAGGCTCTGGCTGTCCCAGGCAGGCCGGCACAATGGCTCCGGATTTCAGGCCTTCGATAATTTTCACCACGCCGGAAATCATGGCCTCGGGTTTCGGCGGGCAACCCGGGATAAACGCATCGATCGGGATGTACTCACCGGGCGGTGCATCGCAGTTGTAGGAGTCGCGGAACATCAGCCCGGTCGCCGGGCACCCACCGATGGCGATCACCAGGTAGGGTTTGGGCGCCTGCGCCAGCACTTCGCGCATGCGGACGGCGGCTTTCCTGTTGAACACACCGGACAACAACAACACGTCGGCATGGCGGATGCTGCCGACCAGCGTGATACCAAATCGTTCGAGGTCGTACTTTGGTGTCAGCGCATCGAGGATCTCGATGTCGCAGTTGTTGCAGGCACTGCCTGCCAGGTGGAATACATTCATGGATTTGGTCAGTGCGTTTATTGTGTAGCTCATCAGAACCCGCCCCAGGCCAGTACCACTGCCACCAAGCCAACCAGGCTCACCGGGCCCCAGAAGAAGCGGACGGCCTGGTCCGTGCGCACCCGCGGCGTGGT
>CAYUBS010000105.1:0-10413 GCA_964443145.1 uncultured Wenzhouxiangellaceae bacterium
GTTAGGCATGCCGCCAGCGTTCAATCTGAGCCAGGATCAAACTCTTCAGTTTAAAAGTTTTTCAATATCCAACTAAAAGTCCGACCCGAAGGTCTTTCCTAAAGTCTTCCATCTAAGTACTTATAGCTGAAAGCTGAACCTTGCTCCCGATTACATCTATCTATAATTCAGGGCATGGTCGCTTTCGTTAATTGCAAATTCATCAACGCGAGCGCCCACACAAGTTACCTTATATTTTTAAAGATCTACCGCACTATCAGCACCGCAGTTTATCCGTTTCGGATAGCTGCTTCGAAGACTCTTTTCAGAATCCCCTGCCAGTGCTGTGGCGGGCCGCCCATTATATATTAACCTGATTCATAGCGTCAACATTAAAACGGAAAATAATTACAAACTGTTTCCCGCCGGACTGATCTGCTCGGTCATGGATCAACCAGGCAGGAGGCGCATTATAGAGACTGGGACTTGTGCGTCAAGCACTAATTTGGATATTTTTGAAAAAAGATTTCAGGGGCAGATTTCTGGCCCGCCAACTGCTTGAATTTCCTGCTCCAACCGCTGACCAATCCAATCTAGCCGGAGATCACCACAAGCGCCCGGCGAGACCCGCTGCGCCAGGCTGGACGCAGCATCTGCTTCGACCTTGCCCTCCAGATCCTTCTTGGCTTCAAGGTAAGCTGTACGAAATGGAACGCCCTGCGCTGATTTTGCCAGTGCCAGGTCGGTGGCAAACATTTCCAGTGAGATCGCGGCGTGCATGTTTTCCTGCTTGAACTGCATTCCAGCAATCAGCGGCGGCACGATTGCGAGCGCCTGCAGGCCTGCATTCAGTCCTCGCATCATTGGCGCCTTGGTCAGCTGAAGATCACGCTGATAACCGGATGGCAGCGACAGTACGGATTGGATCTCCATCACCGCGCCCTCTATGGTCGCAGCACGGCCCCGCAACAACTCAACAACGTCAGGGTTTGCTTTATTGGGCATGATCGAAGACCCGGTTACGTACTGGGCCGGCAAACTGATGAAGTCGAACTCACTGGTGGTGAACAGGCTGAGATCCCAGGCTAATCGCCGCACATCCTGCATTGCGTGCGCTACGGCCTGTAGCGCCATGATTTCGAATTTCCCCCTGCTGTTCTGCGTGTACATAGGGTTCACCTGGATTCGCCCAAAACCCAGCTCCCTGGCAACTCCTTCGCGATCGAGAGGCAGGTTGACACCATATCCCGCGGCGGTTCCCAACGGGCTGCAATCCACCAGCTTCAATACACTGGATGCAAAAGCCAGGTTATCGGTAAAAGCCTCGGCGAAGGCGCCCATCCAAAGTCCGATGCTTGAAGGCACGGCCCTTTGCAGATGCGTATAGCCCGGCATCGGCACATCCGCATGTTTTTCAGCCCGTACCAGGCAGGCCTGGGCTATACGGGCGCACAAGCCGGACAGTTGCTGCAAGCGATCCTTGAGATAGAGTCGGGTAGCCACAGCCACCTGGTCATTTCTGCTGCGCCCGGTGTGGACCTTTGCACCGGTATCGCCCACCTTTCCGGTCAGGAATATTTCAATCGCTGAGTGGCCATCCTCAAACCGCTCATCCAGAATAAAACGCCCCGCTGCAAATTCCTCGCGGAGCTCGTCCAGCAGGCGACAAAGTGTTTCGCTTTCCCCGGCGTCCAGAATACCGATTCGTTCGAGACCCCGCACATGCGCCGCTGTAGCCTGGATGTCGAATGGAAAAAGCTCGCGATCGAGAATCACGTCCTCACCGGCCATGAACTCCATGATGGTTTGGTCCACCTGTTCGCTGCCGCCCTCCTGCCAGAGATAGTTTTTCATGTCCGCCTACCCTTTTGTATATCAATTCCAGTCATTGCATCCAGGCCGAAGGCCAGGTTCAGGTTCTGCACGGCCTGCGTGGCCGCACCCTTCAGCAGGTTGTCCAACACCACCACAAGGGAAACACTGCACGGGTTCCTTTCGCTTACGGCAAATCCACCGATGATAAGCCGATGGCTGTCCTGCACTTCTTTGACTTCCGGCACCCCGACCCGCACTTCGACCAGGGGGAAGCCCGAATAGAATTCACGGTATCTCGCCAGTAACTCCTGTTCCGACAATGCCTGGCAAAGCTCGACTGCCAGTGTCAGGCTGATTCCTCTGAAGAAGGGCGCTACGTGAGGTAAAAACCTTATTTCACGACCCACGTGATGCGAGACCTCCTGTTCATGAATGTGATCTACCAACGCATAGGGCAGCAGGTTGTCTTTCAGCACCTCCGGATTATTTTTACGCGAGGGCGTTTTTCCTGCACCGCTGTAACCGGAAACGCCAAATGCCGTCGGCACACCTACCAGCAATTCCAGCAGTGGTGCGAGTGCCAGTTGGGTTCCAGTCGCATAGCAGCCCGGGTTGGAAATCCGCGTTGCGCCCATGATTTGACTGGCGAAACGCTCAGGCTGACCATAGGCCCAGTTCGAATCAAAGCGATAATCTGCGCTCAGATCTACAACCACTGTATCCGGCGCATTTTGATCCAGCACGCTCACCCAGGAAGCAGCGTGGCCGTTCGGTAGCGCCAACACACAGGCATCGGCATTGAGCTTGCCAACGGTTGAGGGACGAATGTCCGAAAAGAACAGTTCACTCCCTTCCATACCTCTGACGTGTGCACTGACAGGCTCGCCTGCCACGCTGCCAGAGCTCACAGCGATAACTTCGAAGTCAGTATGTTTGTGCAGTATCGGCAGAAGTTCTGCGCCGGTATAGCCCCTTGCACCAATCACAACGACTCTATTCATCTGGATTCTCCACCCAGCTTTCCCGCCTTGAAAGGCACTCTTCCTTGCAACGCCTGATCTGGTCAAAATCGTTAATGCCCACACTGAACGCTACCCACTGGTCCTCAGTGAAACTTGAGTCAGCCTGCTCGAAATACCAGGAGGTGATCGGATTGCCGGTGCGTGACCGCCAATACAGTCTTGGACAACGGTGGATCAGTGCCTGCCAGACCGCAGCCCCAAGCCCGGCGCCCTGGGCTTCCGGCGTTACGGCAAACTTGTCCAGGTAGGGCACGCCGTCCACACCTTTCAGGACCACCGCCATTGCTCCGTTTGACTCACTACTGAGCACGCACTCCAGCGGCAAATTCTCAAAATAATCCTCCGCCAGCTTGCGACCGAAACTTTGCTCAAGCAAAGCGGTTGCCCGGGCGGCCAGTTCCGGTGTGAATTCAGCGTGTTCGAGTATGTCTTCACCCACCCGGATCAGGGTACCGGCGCCCCGGTGGGTAAACAGCTCCTTCGCCAGATTTTCAACCGAGGTAATCGATACCGAAGCACTGTCGGGCAAACCCAACAGTAGCTGACTGATTTGCTCCAGCTTGAGTTGCATCCCGGAGTGCACCCAATCCTGCTCCACCAGGTACTCGTAGTCCGTTCTCAGGCTGATTGCGGAAATGATGCGGCCCGATTCATCCAGCAGACCACCTGTTCCAGTCAGGAATATGATTTTATGCGGTTTTACTTTCCAGATCAGTTCACGCGCAGCAATGTCGGCGTTAATGTTCATTACCTGTCCGGTCGTGCTTTCACCCAGGCAAGCGACTACCGGCATTATCCCCTGATGTGCCACGTCCTTGATGGCTTCAAGATCAACGTGGCGGATATCGCCGACCAGTCCAAATTCTTCACGGTCAAGGTAATCACAAACGAATACGCCGTGCTGGATGCCCTGGGCGCGAACGCCCTGCTCGTCCAGCGCACTCACCAGGCGACGATTGGCGCGATAAATTACCGGGCGGGCCACTTCCATCACGTCAGGGGTGGTCACCCGCAGCCCGCGACGTTTCACGGTTTCGATAGACGCTTCCTGCAAAGCAACATCAAGCTGAGGCCCGGCGCCATGCAGAATAATGGGCATCAGGCCCAAATTGCGCAAAAAGGCCAGTGCGGCCGCCAGCGGCCCAACCTGCTCCTCCAGAACCGCGCCACCGATCTTGATGACGGCGAACTGTAATTCACTGTCACTGCTGTACTGCTTGAGGTAATAGCGGGCCTCACGGCTGGTTCCCAGCTGGCTCAGGACCTGGCTCACGATACTTCTGATTTCAGCCATCTTTATTCACCACCCGACTATAAAGCTCATAGACTTTGTCCAATTGTTCCAGGGCCACCCACTCATCGGTGACGTGGGCCTGGGCGATATCCCCGGGTCCAAGCACCAGTGCCGGCAAGCCGGCCGCGGAGAACAGTGCCGCTTCCGTCCAGAAATCCACCGCCTCGCCCCGTGGCAACCCATGAGCCTCGCAGAATTCCAGGGCAGCCTGCCCATCCCTGCCGGCGGCCGGCAACGGCTCACCTCGGAAGGGCACCTCCCAATCCACCTGTGCCCCGGGAGGAACACAGCTTTGAATCTCATTAAGAAAGGCGTCGTTCGAGTCACCGGGCTGCAGTCGCGCACTCCAGTGCACAAAAGCCTGGCCGGCAATGACATTGCTCTTGGTTCCACCTTCCACGAGACCTATGTTGAGACAACTGCCCGGATCATCGTCCGCCTCTTTTCTGGCTTCTGCTACCTGCAGAGATGCGGCGGCCCAGCGTGCCATCTGGTGGTTTGCGTTTTCATACAGGGCGCGGCTTTCCGAGGAGTGTCCCGGGGTGCCATGGAACCAGGTTTTAACCGACAGGAAACCACGATGTCCCAAAACAGCCTGGCAGCGTGTTGGCTCGGCAATAATAACTTGCTCGAATTGCTTAGCTTCGGGTGTTTCCAGAAACAGGGACACACAGCAACCGCCTGCGCCCTCTTCATCCGAGGTAAATAGCAGGGCGAGATTAGCTACACCCTCCCCGGCCAGGGCAAGCAGGACCGCTGCCGCGCCCTTGATGTCGCAACTGCCACGGCCATATGCCCGCCCGTCCCTGACGGTAAGGCGGTGGGGATCACTGGACCAGCCGTCCCCCACAGGCACGGTATCCAGGTGTACGTTGAATAATACTTTTGGATTACCACGCCTGGCGAACCAGGTCACATGGCCGTCGCCATGGTCCCAGGTCGTGACGTCGAAATCCGCACCCACCTGGTTGGTGCAATAACTGAAGATCTCCGACCCGCCGTTAATTAACCGCGGGGGATTCTGGGTGTCGCAGGCTACAAGTGCCTCGAGATGCCCCAGGATTACCGAGGAATTCATCCCGCCCGCCCCCGGACTTTTCCAGCCAGGGTTGTGCTCTGCCCCAGTAATTTGATGAAACCGACCGCTTCTTCCGGAGTCCAGTCAGCACTTTGTGCATAGACGGCGTCCGGGTTATGCAAGCGGTAGGGTGACTCGACGGCGACCGCAGCAAGCGTTCCGCCAGCCGTATACAGTGTTACCTCCCCGGTGACCATTTCCTGTGAGCTGCACAGATAGGCTTCGAGATCATGCTTGTGTGGTTCATAGAAAAAACCGGTGTAGACCAGTTCAGCCCAGCGATTACTGATCTGCTGGCGAAACTGGTTCTGGAAGCGCGTATTGACGGTATCCTCCAGAGCCTGGTGAGCAGCCAGCAGGCCGTCTATGCCAGGACACTCAAAAGCGATACGGCCCTTTAGTCCGATAGAAACGTCGCCCGTATATATATGCCGACCGACGCCCCACGAACCCAGCTGTGAATTGAGTACTTTGAGAATATCAGGGCCATTCATCTGTTTACCGTCCAGGCTGACCGCAACCCCCTGCTCAAAACCCACACGGATTTCCAGTGCCCCGCCAGGCCAGTTTTCGCGAGCAGCTGTCATGCTCCAGGCATCGTGCGCCGGCGGCAGGTACTCATCGATTTCACTTCCTGAAATGGTTACTCCCAGCAAGTTCTCATTGATCGAATACCGGCTGGCCGATGCTTCCACTTCGATCCCCGCATCAGCCATCACCTGGAGTTCATAGTCGCGTACCGCCTGAACCCGTGACTGCAGGTCGCGAATGGGGGCGTGAATTTCATAATCGCCCAGGCTACGGACCGTTTGGTCGAAACGTAACTGGTCATTTCCCATCCCGGTGCAACCGTGACCGAAATGCCGGGTGCCTAGCTCGTCACATAACTGCAGGCAACTTTTCACGATCAGGTAGCGATCGGAACACAACAAGGGATACTCACCCAGCATCCTCGCATGGCTCCAGACCAGAGGCTTGACGAACTCATCCCAGATTTCCTGGGAAACGTCGATTTCGTGGTGCTGCGTGGCGCCCAGGCTCTCTGCCCGGTTCCTGATATAGGCCCTGCCCTGGGCATCCATTCCGCCGGTATCGATAAACGCCGTGTGGACTTCAAATCCATCTTGCACCAGGTCCAACACACAGTAACTGGTATCCAGGCCACCAGAAAACGCCAGAACGATTTTTTCAGTCATCTCTTTTTTACTCTCAATTTCAATTACAGGCCAAGCAGGTTAAGCATCAGTGCTTTTTGCACGTGCAGGCGATTTTCCGCTTCATCCAGTGCCACGCAATAACCCGCATCCATCACTCCGTCAGTCGCTTTGACATTTCGGCGCAACGGCAGGCAATGGCTGAAAAGACCATTATTGGTCAGCGCCATTTTCTCCTCATCAACCATGAAGTGACGGTAGTTCTTACGCAGTTCCCATTCCTCTTCGGGTCTGCCATAAAAAGGCAGGGCGCCCCAACTCTTGGCGTAAACCATGTCGGCGCCGGTATAAGCCTCTTCAATATCATGAGTTAGCTGGAAGCTTCCACCCGACTGGTCAGCAAAAGTGCTTGCCGCCGACTCAAATTGGGGATCCAGCCGGTAGGCCTCTTCCGGGCACAGCAATGTTACGTCCATCCCGAATTTGCTGGCTATTAACAGGGCCGAGTTGGCGACGGCCGTGTTCAGTGGCCTTGGATGCCAGGTCCAGGTCAGTACAAATTTTCGATTCCTGACTTCGCCAAAATGCTCCTTCAGCGTCATCATCAGGGCCAGTTCCTGGCAGGGGTGAACGATGGTTTCCATATTGATGACCGGCACGGAAGCATGCCTGGCCAGTGAGCGGATCACTGCATCTTCCCGGTCGGTTGACCAGTCCTTGAATAACGGAAACGCGCGCAGTCCGATCAGGTCGCAATAACGTGACAATACGCCGGCCACTTCGGCAATGTGCTCCTCGGCATCACCTTCCATCACCGCACCGGCGTTAAATTCGACACCCCAGGCATCTTTGCCCGGCTGCAAAACAATCGCGATACCACCGAGTTGTTGCATGCCAAGATCGAAAGAGGTGCGCGTGCGCATCGAAGGATTCAGGAACATCAGGGCAATGGATTTTCCCTTTAAGCGGTCCTGGACAGGATCCTGCTTCAGATCAACTGCCAGCCTCAGGAGTCCGTCCAGTTGTTCCTGTGTCCAGTCAACGGTACTCAAAAAATGTTGCATTTTCAGTTCTCCAAATCAAAAAACCCAGCCACTGGGCTGGGTTTTTCTGCTTAATTAGCGATCTATCTGATTTACACGGCAACCCAGCCCGGAATTTTGATCCAGGATCGGCGCAGGTGGCGAAAACCGATGGTTGCTGGTGAAATCTTCATGCCACTGAATCTACGTAATTACGTGGTTGATTGCAACCCATTTTTGAGACGCCCGGGCTGCGCAGAGACTACCGGCTACTGTGCCGCTTTGGCCTGCGCTTCCAACTCTACGCCCAATGGCTTCTCCGCCTGTGCGCGTTTGTGTTTCGGGTAAACCAGCCAGCGCACCAGTGCCGGCAACAGGATGATCGCACCCACCATGTTGGCGAGGAAGATAAATGCCAGCAACAGACCCATATCCACCTGGAACTGCAAATCGGAAAACATCCATGTACCAACCCCGGCAGCCAGAGTGAACCCAGTGAATATCACGGCCCTGCCGGTCAGCCTCAATGTTCGGTAAAACGCCTCGCGCAGGGAAAACCCCTGTGTTAGCAAATCATCCAGGCGGTTATACATGTAAATACCGTAGTCCACACCTATGCCGATACCCAGTGCAACCACTGGCAGCGTATTGACCTTCAGGCCGATACCGTAGACCGCCATCAGGGCTTCGGCCAGGGTAGACACCAGGACCAGAGGCAGAACAATACAGATCGTTCCGCGAATCGACCGGTAGGTAATCAGGCAAAGAATAATAATGGCGGCAAAGACCAGCGCCAGCATGGGTTTCTCCGCTGCCTCAATATCCTCGTTGGTTGCCGCCATTACGCCGACATTGCCCGTGGCCAGGCGGAACTTCAGCATGTCTTCGGTGACCGGTCCTTCACCAGAGGCCAGTTCTTCAAGGGCCTCATGCTCCATCTTGTATTCGAGTGCCTGAATGTTCATTTCCTCGCGCAGTTCCTTGACCCGGTCCACCACGCGGGCGATGGTCTCTGCACGGTGGTCCTCTGTAAAAACCAGGATCGGCATCGCACTGCAGTCACTGTTCAACAAACCGGTTCCGGTCTCGATACCACTCAGCGCCTGCCGCATCAGGTAGTTGTCACGTGGCAGGATGCGCCATTTCACATTGCCCTCGTTCCAGCCGGAATTCACAACCTTGGCCACCTTGGGCAGGGTAATAACCTGTTGCACCCCTTCGACATTCGACAGGTTCCAGGCAAACCGGTCGATTGATTCCATCACCTGGTGGTTTTCGGTGCAGGCATCAGGCGTCGTTTCGGCAACAATGGTGAGCAGATCCACACCCAGTGAGAATTTCGAGGAAATCAGGACAGCGTCCTGGTTGTAGCGGGCTTCTGATCGTAACTCGGGAACGCCCACTTCGGAATCACCGATCTTCATTCCCTGGGCCAGCCAGAGACCAATAAGAAATAATATGAAGCCAACACCAATGGCTGCCGCCGCCCTTCTCGGTTCCGTGGAGTTGGTGAGGAAAAGCCAAAACCCCGAAATCTCATGAGCATTATTCAGTAGCCGCTCGCGGTACTTGTGTGGATTGCGTAATTGCACCCACGACAACAGAACGGGCAGCAACAACAGGTTGGTCAATATAATGACCGCCACGCCGATGCTGGCGGTGATGGCCAATTCCTGAATGATCCTGATGTTAATGAACAGCAGGGTGAGGAATCCTATCGTATCCGAAAGCAGGGCGATCATGCCCGGCGCCAGGAGCTTTTTCATCGTTTCCCGGGAACCGTGCATCGGGGAACGTCGCGGAATTTTCGATACTTCGGTTACGCCATCCTGCGCCCAGGCATCCGGTGTCCGGCCATCAAATTCCTTTTCAACAACCCACGCACTGATTTTTTGCACGCCATGACTGACGCCAATCGCGAAAACTAAAAACGGCGTGAGAATATTCATCGGGTCGAGGCTGTAGCCCATCAGGCTGAGCGCACCCATTTGCCAGATCACCGCGATCGATGAACAAGCCAGCGGAAGGCACGTCAACCAGAGGGAACGGGAATACAGGTACAACAAAATACCTGTGACAATGAAGGCCACCAGGAAGAACCAGACGACGGATTCAGCTCCATCGGAAATATCCCCGACGATCTTCGCAAAGCCAATAATATGGACGGTGAAGTCGTCGTTCTCAAATTCCGTGCGGATGTCCTCGAGTTGGCCGGCCACCTCCCGGTAGTCCAGCTTTTCGCCCGTCTGTGGATCTTCCTCCAGCAGGTTGGCCCAGACCATTGCACCGGAAAAGTCACCGGAAACCAGGCGCCCTACTTCCCCCGATTTAACAATGTTGGAACGCACGCGCTCAAACATCTCGGGCGAAGGTGCAAAATCAGAAGGGATAACATTACCCCCGGCGAAGCCGTCTTCAACGATTTCAACAAATCGGACGTTGGGCGTGAAGATCGACCGTACACTGGCCCGGTCTACACCCGGAATGAAAAACACCTGGTTGCTTATCGTCTCGAACGATTCGAAATACTCCGGCGTGAACATGTTGCCGTCGCGGGCCACCAGTGCAACCAGCACACGGTTTGCGCCACCAAACTCTTTTTCGTACTGCAGGAAAGTCTGCATGTACTCATGCTTCAGTGGCAGTTGTTTCTTGAAGCCCGTCTCGATCTTGAGACTCGACATCGCGAACATCATGCCGATGGTGATCACCACGAACAGCGACACCAACCCATAACGATAGTTGATCAGGAAGGTGGCAAGATTGTGCATCCGCCGGGTGGTTGCTTCAGTGGTCATGGCTGGGTGCCCTCTGCAACCGATTCAGGAAAAACGTGGGCCCCGTCTTCACCCACCAGTAAAAAACGACCGTCACCAATTGGCAAAGCTGACGCGAAGTCTACACCGCTGGAGTGAAAGTACTGAGAGATGTTTCCGTCCTCCACGGTCAATACGACACCGCTGTTGCCCACCAGCACCAGCAAGCCATCCTGCTCCGCCGAACCGGAAAGGCTGGACTGTGTGCCGGATTGGATCTCTGTCCAGCTGGT
>CAYUBS010000106.1:0-10150 GCA_964443145.1 uncultured Wenzhouxiangellaceae bacterium
CGTTGGTCAGGCCGGAGTAATACCCCGGCCTGACCCGGATTGCGACAGCTCTTATAGTCAGGCTCGGCTTTGTTGGCGGAGTGAGGTAGAATTCAGCGTTTACACAGGCTGCTAGCCGCCAGGAATACCCACATGAGCAGTGAAAGCGCGATTACGCCCACCCATTTCATCCGGAACTTCATCATCAAGGATCTGGAAAGCGGTAAACACGATCATATCGTGACCCGTTTTCCACCTGAGCCCAATGGCCATCTGCACATCGGGCACGCCAAGTCGATCTGCCTTAATTTTGGTGTGGCGACTGAATTCGGTGGGCGCACGAATTTACGCTTCGATGATACGAATCCGCTCAAGGAGAATGAGGACTTCATGCTGGCCATCATGGAGGATGTGCGCTGGTTGGGATTCGAGCCGGATGGGGTATTCCACGCTTCGGATTATTTCCAGCAGCTTTATGACTACGCTGTGCACCTGATCAATACCGGTAAGGCCTATGTTGAGGAACTCAGTGCAGAAGAGACGCGCAACTACAGGGGCACTCTGACGGAGCCCGGACGCGAGAGTCCTTTTCGTGACCGGCCTACCGAAGAAAACCTCGACCTGTTCGAACGGATGAAAGCGGGTGAGTTCGAAGACGGCACGCTGGCCTTGCGCGCAAAGATTGACATGGCCTCGCCAAATATCAATATGCGCGACCCGGTGATTTACCGCATCCGTAACGCGTCGCACCATCGTACCGGCGATGAATGGCACATTTACCCGATGTACGACTGGGCCCATGGTATCTCCGATGCCATTGAGGGAATTACGCACTCCCTGTGCACTCTGGAATTTGAAGACCATCGGCCCCTGTACGAGTGGTTTCTGGAAAATATTCCGGCCCCCAGTTATCCACGCCAGATCGAGTTTGCCCGCGGTAACCTGGATTACACGGTGATGAGTAAACGCCGCCTGCGTGAACTGGTTGAGGAAGAACGGGTCAATGGCTGGGACGATCCTCGTATGCCTACGCTGTCGGGTCTGCGGCGCCGCGGTTTCACACCCGAAAGCATCCGTGCGTTCTGGACCGAGATGGGTATCTCCAAGTCCGACAGCATCATTTCAATGGGCGTGCTTGAAAACGCCGTGCGTAATGACCTTAACGTCAGGGCGCCGCGGACCATGGCGGTGCTTGATCCGCTAAAAGTCGTTCTGACCAATTTCCCGGAAGGCGAGACAGAATGGCTGCAGGCCGCTGTGCACCCCCAGAACGAAGAAATGGGCAGCAGGCAGGTCGCGCTGACACGGGAGATCTGGATAGAACGGGGCGACTTCATGGAAGAGCCCCCGCGTAAGTTTTTCCGCCTGAAACCGGGCGGTGAGGTACGACTGCGCAATGCTTTCATCGTGCAATGTACCAATGTCATCAAGAATGAGCAGGGCGAGGTCGTTGAACTTCACTGCACCTTTGACCCGGATACCCGCAGCGGAATGCCGGGCTCATCGCGCAAAGTGAAAGGCACCATCCACTGGGTTTCGGCAGAGCACGGACAGCCCGTTGAGATTCGTCTCTGCGACCGGCTGTTTACAGTTCCGAACCCGCTGGGTGAGAAGGACCGGGACTATCGTGATTTCCTGAACCCTCACTCACTGGACGTGATTAAGAGCGCCATCGTCGAACCGGCCGTGGCCGAGGGTGCGGCGGGTGATTTCTACCAGTTTGAGCGTACCGGTTACTTCTGCCATGACAATGTCGACTCCAGGCCCGGCAGGCCCGTGCTGAACCGGGTCGTTACTTTGCGCGACTCCTGGGCAAGGATTGAAAAAGAGATGGCCCAGAACAGACGCTAGTGAGGGAGCCGGCCATGCCGGTGATTTTCAAGTCATGACTAACGTCACCCTCGCGACTGCCGGTGAATTTGCTACACTTTTACGTAGTATTCACTTGGGAGACGCATAATGGGCTGGACCATCCTGATTATTCTTGTCGGCGCTGTTCTATTCGCCATTTCGATTTATAACCGCCTGGTTGCCGGGCGTAACCGCTTCAAAAACGCGTTCGCACAGATTGATGTGCAGCTGACACGGCGCCACGACCTGATTCCAAACCTGGTCGAGACAGCCAAGGGTTATATGAAACATGAGCGTGAGACCCTCGAAGGCGTCATAAACGCACGCAATACGGCTGTTTCCGGCTTGAAGGCGGCAGCCGCAGATCCTTCAGATCCCGAGGCGATGAAGAACCTTGCCTCAGCTGAGCAGGGCCTGTCCGGCGCCCTCGGTCGGCTGTTCGCGCTGTCTGAGGCCTATCCTGACCTCAAGGCCAATGAAAACATGATGCAGTTGTCCGAGGAGTTGACCACGACCGAGAACAAGGTCTCCTTCTCCCGCCAGGCCTATAACGATACGGTTATGACCTACAACACCCTGCGCGAATCGTTTCCAAACAACTTTTTCGCCGGCTGGTTCAGCTTCAAGCCAGCGGAACTGCTGGAGATCGAGGACGAAGCCAAGCGTGAAGTGCCCAAGGTCAGCTTCTAAGTGCTGGCTTAGGCGCAGTCTTGAATTTCTTCGAGCACCAGGACCACGCACGCAGGCAGACCCGCTGGCTGATCTTCGCCTTTATCCTTGCGGTGCTGGCCATCGTTGCTGCGATCGACCTGATCCTGCTGGTGGCGTTGGGTGTGACCGGCTATGAGCCTGGCGAAGCTCCACTCCCGCTGGCTGATCTGATCATGGCCAACGCACCGTTACTGCTTGGCGGGACGGCGGCGAGCATCGCTGTGATCGGGCTCGCCAGCCTGTTCAAAACGGCCAGCCTGCGTTCCGGTGGCGGCCAGGTTGCCCGGCAACTGGGCGGTACTCTGGTTGAATCCGATACGCGTGATGCAAATCGGCGCCGTTTGCGCAATGTCGTCGAGGAGATTGCGCTGGCTTCCGGTGTTCCGGTTCCGGAGATTTACGTGCTGGAGCAGGAGTCCGGGATCAATGCTTTCGCGGCCGGGTTTACGCCGGCAGATGCTGCGGTCGCGGTGACCCGGGGCGCCCTTGAAAAGCTCGACCGTAACGAGTTACAAGGCGTGATTGCACACGAGTTCAGCCACATACTGAACGGTGATATGCGCATCAATATTCGCCTGATGGGAACCCTGTTCGGCATCCTGTTACTGGCGCTTATCGGTCGCAGAGTGCTGATTCACTCGCACCTGGCGGGGCGCAGCCGGGACAAGAACGGCGCAGTTGTACTGGCGCTGGCATTCGGATTGATGGCCGTGGGCTACGTGGGGCTGTTTTTCGGCCGCTGGATCAAGGCGGCGGTATCCCGGCAGCGTGAGTACCTGGCCGATGCATCTGCCGTGCAGTTCACCCGTGACCCGGGTGGCATCGGTGGGGCATTGAAGAAGATTGCGGTCTACAGCGATGCTTCCTATTTAACGGCCGACAGTGAAGAAATCAGCCATATGCTGTTTGGTAATGGCCGGAAAATGATGATGTTTTCTACTCACCCTGCTATTAACGACCGCATCAGTCGGGTTGAACCAAATTTCCAGCCCGAAGAGCTTGAGCGTCTTGCCGAGAAAATCCAGCGTGATCAACTCAGGGCGCGTGAGGAAGCCAAGCGAGAGGTGACGGAGGCGTCCGGGCCGAAACCAGGTATGTTTGATGCGGGCGGGATCATCGACCAGATTGGCAAGCCTGACTGGGACCGCATGCTGATGGCCGCTGCGATCGCTGCAACCATTCCGGAAAACATCGCCCAGGCAGCTCATTCAACGGAGTGGGCGCCGGAAGTTCTGTTTTACACCTTGCTGGATGCGGACCAGGAGATTCGTGAGCTGCAACTCCTTGCCGTTGCGCAAAAGATGGGGGCCGACAGCGAAGCCCAGGTTCGCTCACTGGTGCAGGCCGGCGGGCTGGCGACGCCTGAGCAACGTTTGCCGTTGCTGGAAGTGGCTTTTCCCGCGTTGAAGCGCCGGCCGGCTGATTTTGTGACGCGGGTGCTTGATACCGTCAAGGCATTGATCGACGCGGATGGCAGAATCGACGTTTTTGAATACCTGCTGGCGCGGGTCATTACCATGTACCTGTGGGAATCACACAACCCTCACCAGGTCAGGCTCAGCGGGCACAAAACTCTGTCCGGCTGCCGTAAAGATGCTCTGCTGGTGCTGGCCGTGCTGGCGCGCCATGGTAACCAGGACACGGAATCCGTTAGTGCGGCCTTTGGCGCCGGCCTGACCGGCCTGGGCCTTGATTCCGAAACGCAGATTCCGGATTCAGGCGATTGGGTTAGCGGGCTGGATAGCGCTTTGCCGAAACTGGACCGTCTGAAATCGGCGGAGAAAGAAAAACTGGTGGCTGCGATGACCGAAGTGGTGCTGCATGATGGCCGCCTGGATGCGACCGAGCTCGAGCTACTGCGGGTAACCTGCGATCTGATCCACGTGCCGCTGCCTTTGCTTACTGCGCCGCCGCAAACTTCTCTGCAATCATGATGGTTGGCGCGTTGGTATTTCCGGATACCAGCGTAGGCATTACAGAGGCATCAACCACGGATAGGCCGTCCAGTCCGTGAACATTCAACCCCGGGTTTACGACTGCCTGGTCGTCTACACCCATTTTGCAGGTGCCGATGGGGTGGTAGATGCTTTCCGCTTTGTTGCGGATAAACTCCAGCAGTGCGTCGTCTGATTGCACGGTTGGGCCGGGGAACATTTCTTCGCCGGCATATGGGCTGAAGAGATCCTGGGCGAAGATTTCACGCGAGAGTTTCACACATTCCAACATCATGGTGCGGTCGTATTCATCACTCAGGTAATTGGGCTGCATCGCCGGTGCGATCATCGGGTCAGCAGATTTCAGCGTGAGTTCACCGCGGCTTTTTGGCCTCAGAGCACAGGCGTGGATGGTCATGCCATGGCCGGGCAGGATGTTGCGGCCATGATCATCGAGAAAAGCGGGCACAAAGTGCATCTGGATGTCGGGGCGGTCATCGGTGGCGTGACGGCTGACCACAAACCCGCCGGCCTCCGCGATGTTGGAACTGCCCGGGCCTTTCCTGCCAAACAGGTATCTCAAGCCGACGGTGAATTCATTCAGCTGGTCGTAGGTGACGGGCTCATTGCAATGCACCAGGGTGCAGACATCCAGGTGATCCTGCAGATTCAGGCCAACGCCTGGCAGATCAAGCTGGACTTCAATTTCATGTGAGCGAAGGTGATCGGCCGGTCCGATGCCGGAGAGCATCAATAATTGCGGTGAATTGATGGCACCACCTGCCAGGATGATCCGGCCGGCATGCGCCGTCAGGCTTTTCCCTTTGCGTCGGTAGGCAACACCGGTAGCTCGTTGCCCATCCAGAATGACCCGCTTAACCTGTGAATGTGTACTCACAGTCAGGTTTGGTCGCTTGAGCACCCCGTGCAGATATCCGACGGCCGAACTGCAGCGTTTCCCGTTACGCTGGGTGACCTGGTAATAGTCGAAGCCCCTCTGGTGGGGGCCGTTAAAATCATCTGTTCTCGGGTGCCCGGCCTGGACCGCAGCATCAATGAATACAGCAGAAAGAGGATTGGTGTGGCGCAGGTTCTGTACGCTCAGCGGGCCACCCGTACCGTGGTATTCGCTGGCTCCGTTTTGCTGATCCTCCGCCTTGATAAAGTACGGCAGAACATCAGAAGAGCCCCAGCCTGCGGCCCCTTCGGTTTGCCAGGAGTCATAGTCTTTGCGGTGTCCGCGGCAATAACACATCGCGTTGATTGAGCTGGATCCGCCCAGCACTTTGCCACGCGGCCAGTACATGCGCCGGCCGTTCATTTCCGGCTCGGGCTCTGTTTCGTAAGACCAGTTAATCCGGTCCAGTTCAATGAGTTTGGCCAGCCCGGCCGGCATGTGGATAAAAGGATGCCAGTCCCGGCCACCCGCCTCCAGGAGAAGTACGCGATTGTTCGGGTTTTCGCTGAGCCTGCCTGCCAGCACACAACCCGCCGAACCGGCGCCGACAATGATGTAATCAAATTCCATACGACTGCGTATTGAGGGTCTCCTAGCATGATATCCCATAGCCGGGCCTGCACAAGTGCCAAATGGCGGCGGCAGCATGAAATTATCCAGCTGCCTGACTTTGGTCAAGACGCGTTATAATTTGCGGCTTCCTCTGGAAATAAACTGGGCCTGGAACTTTGACCCTCACTAAGATCTCACTGTCGAATCCGGTTGCTGTCGTTGTAGCGTGCATTCTCATTGCCATATTCGGCGTATTGAGCCTGACACGCCTGCCCATCCAGATGACACCTGATATTTCGCGCCCGGAAATTTCAATCACTACCCCCTGGCGTGCATCTGCGCCCAACGAGATCGAGTCAGAAATCATCGAGCCTCAGGAAGACGTGCTGCGCAGCATTCCGGGACTGCTGAAGATGCAGGCTTCCGCGAATTACGGCTGGGGATCGATCAATCTGCAGTTTGTCATTGGCACGGACATGAACCGTGCACTGATCGAAGTGATGAACCGTCTGAACCAGGTGCCGCGCTATCCGGTGGATGCCGAGGAACCGGTGATCAAACTGGGGGGTGATGATTTCGACAAGATCATAGCCTGGTGGGCGGTCACGCCAAAACCGGGGAATAGCCGGCCGATCGAGAGCTACCAGGATTTTCTCGACGATACAGTCATTACGCGCCTGGAGCGAGTGCCGGGTGTGGCGCAGGTGGGATCATTCGGTGGCAGGAAGCATGAGATCAGGATTACCTTCGATCCATTCAAAGCCGCCAACATCGGCCTGGATCTTACCGGGATATCGTCCCAGCTCGGCAGCAATACAGATGTTTCCGGCGGGCTGAACGAGGTAGGGCGGCGTGAATATACTCTTCGCTTCAGTGGCAAATACGAAATCAGCTCGTTGGGTGACCTGGTGCTGGAATGGCGCGATGGCAAGCCGATTCTGTTGCGTGATGTAGCACGGGTAGAAAAGGTCATGGTGGACGCCACCAACGTATTGCATCAGAACGGCGGGCCATCGATCGCGATCAACGTGATACCCGAGTCCGGGGTGAATGTTTACGAAGTAATGGCCAACCTGAAAGAGACGGTGGCTGACCTGGCAGCCAACGAGCTTGAACGGGCTGGTCTGAGTATTGAGCAGGATGCGGATGACACGGTTTACATTTCGGCATCAGTGGGCATGGTGCGAAATAACCTGCTGCTCGGAATCTCGCTCGCAATCGCGGTTCTGTGGTGGTTTCTGAGAAAATTCCGCGCCACGCTGATTGTCGCGCTGTCCATTCCGCTGTGCCTGCTGATGGCATTCATGGTGCTGGATTACGCGGGACGCACACTGAACATTATTTCTCTGGCGGGGTTGGCTTTTGCGACCGGCATGGTGCTCGATGCAGCGATCGTGGTGCTGGAGAATATTTTCCGCCAACGTGAAGCAGGCATTCTTGGCAACGAGGCCTCAATGAAAGGTGTGACCCAGGTGTGGGGAGCCCTGTTGGCATCGACTGCGACCACGGTGGCGATTTTCATGCCGGTGATTTTCCTGCAGAACGAGGCCGGGCAATTGTTCAGTGATCTGGCCGTGACGATCTCAGCCGCCGTAGTGGCCTCCCTGTTGGTGGCGGTGACCGTGTTGCCGACGGCCGCAGCCAACTGGATCAAGGGTGAAGCCATTGACGATCACCACCGTAACTGGTGGCGCTGGGCGACCAGCCATATCATGAGTTGGACGGAAACTCCGCGAAAACGCTGGGCCTGGGTAGGCACTCTCACGGTCACGCCGATATTCATCGTTCTGTTGCTGTTGCCACCTGCTGATTACCTACCGGAGGGTAAAAAGAACTTCATCATGGGGTTCATGGTTACCGCGCCGGGAATGGGCGTACAAACGGCGAGTGATGAACTGGTCGAGGTGATTAATGGACGACTCGCTCCCTATCTTTCCGGCGAGAAACAGCCTCACCTGAGAAACTACTTCCTCGGCAGTTCGAAGGGGTGGGGCACGTTTGTTGGTGGTGAAACCGTCCATGACGAAGACGTGGATGAAATGATCGCTGTTTTTAACCAGGAAATTATGACCGGCTTTCCTGATACGTTCGGTTTCGCGGGCCGTGACCCGATTTTCGGGGGATCGCGCGGCGGCAGGAAAATTGCCATCGATATGTCCGCGAGCTCTTTCGAGTCTTTGCTGGATGCAGGCAAGGCTGGTTTCTTCGCGGTGACTGAAGCGATGCCAGGCGCCAACATATTGCCGATACCGGGTCTGGAACTGGCGGAACCCGAGATCAGGCTGATTCCCAACGACCGAAAAATAGCAGAGGTCGGCTGGAACCGGTCACGTATGGCTACTGTGGTCAGGGCTATGGGCGACGGTGCGTTCCTGGGTGAATATTTCGATGGCACCCGGCGATACTACGTCGTGATGAGGGCAGAAGGCTGGAACACGCCTGAAGAGCTGGCTGCGCTGCCGGTCGCCACGGCCAATGGTACGATCCAGACGATCGGAGAATTAACCCGGGTGACCCGTACAGCAGGGCCGTCCAAAATCAGGCGTATCGATCGCAAAAGGACGCTGACCCTGGACGTGACCCCGCCTCCGGATATGGCCATGGAAGAGGCCCTGGACATCATCAAGGCGGAGGTTGCGCCGGTAATCCTGGCGGGTATGCCGGAAGATGGTACGGTCAAATACCGTGGCACAGCGGAAGCGCTCGATGAAGCGCTGACCAGCATGTTGGGTAGTTTTATACTGGCGGTGGTGATTCTGTATCTGCTGATTTCGGCTTTGTTCCGTTCATTCCGCGATTCTCTTCTGGTGATCCTGACCATCCCGATGGCCACCGTGGGCGGGATACTGGCGCTTCGCCTGGTCGACCTGGCGTTGTTCGCTTCCGGCGGACAGCAAATGGATTTGCTGACCATGATCGGTTTTGTCATCCTGCTGGGCCTGGTGGTTAACAACGCCATCCTGTTGGTCTATCGGGCTCGTGACGCAGAGCGGGAGGGTATGAGCCGTCGGGACTCTGTAGAAAGTGCAGTTCGCTTGCGCTTGCGGCCGATACTGATGAGTACGACAACGAGTATTTTCGGTATGCTGCCGTTGATGCTGATGCCCGGAGCAGGAACCGAGTTGTACCGTGGAATGGCCGCGGTCATCGTGGGCGGAATGCTAGTGAGCACGCTGTTTACATTAATTCTGCTCCCCAGCCTGTTGAGAATGCACGAAGAACACTTTCCGGCGGCCAACCTGCTGCCCGAGGCGACCTGACCGATGAAGTTATTTCCAAATAGAGGGGCAGGTCTGGCCCTGCTGATAAGTCTCTTCCCGGCACTGTGCTATGCGCAGATGGGTGGGCCGGCCCTGGTCAAGGTGGCCGAAGCTGCGGTTAGGGATATCGCCCCGGTTACGATGGTTCCGGGAACCGTTGTCAGCCGCAACGATGCCCGTCTTTCGGCCGAGGTTCCCGGGCGCCTGATAATCGTGGCCGATGTTGGGACCCCGGTCAGCAAGGGTGAGCCGGTAGCTGAGATCGAGGATACGACCCTACGCTTACAGAACACCGAATTACAGGCACAGGTTACGCGCGAGGAAGCCCGGCTTGTTTTCCTTGAAAACGAGGAAAAACGGTTTACCCGGCTGGCAGATTCCAACCTGGCAGCGGCGACCAAGCTGGACGAGACCCGGTCAGATCGGGACGTGGCCCGGGGTGATCTGGCGGTGGCCCGTGCCCGGCTGGAGCAGAACATGGATTTGCTGGCCAGAACACGGGTGCTGGCACCGTTCGACGGGATCGTGGTGGAGCGGCTGATGACACCCGGTGAGCGTGTAGAAGAAGGTAGCAATGTTGTTCGCCTGGTAGATCAGGAGCACCTGGAGATCATCGCGCGCGCACCCCTGGAATACTATCGCTTTGTTGAACGCGGGCAGTCACTGGATGTCCGCGTGGGTGCGCTGCAGGCCAATAGCGTGGTCCGCACCGTGGTCGCGGTAGGCGACGAGAATACGCACCAGTTCGAATTGCGCCTGGACCTGGTGGAAAGTATCTTCCCGGTTGGTCAAACGGTGCGGGTTTCCGTACCAACCTTCGATTCCAGAAGCGTGTTGACGGTTCCCAGAGACGCACTGGTTTTGCGCCCGGAAGGGCAGAGTGTTTTCGTGATCGATGAACAAAA
>CAYUBS010000107.1:0-10137 GCA_964443145.1 uncultured Wenzhouxiangellaceae bacterium
AAGGGACCCATGAGCCCGCGAACCCAGGGCCCGCCCGCACACCCCGGCCGTCACACCCCAGAGCCGCAGCAACTACTTGAGCTCGAGAAACAGCCGCCGGTTCATATATGTGATCCGGTTACCTAGAGTCCGCGCAACCAGCTCATGGATCGACGCCGCCAGCTTCATGTTCTCCGCATCCAGCTGAGCCAGCTTCTCCGACGTCAGGTGGTAGAGCACCGAAGGCTCGTTGGCCACCACCGTCGCGGTACGTGATTTGTCCGGCACGTAGGCCGACATTTCGCCGATCAGCGAGCCCGGGCGGAATTTCTTGACCCGCTTCCAGCCATCGTGTTCTGTACTGATTAGTGCGGTCATCGATCCCTGGTCGAGGATGTAAAAGCCACTGTCGAGGTCGCCCTGATTGAACAGTTTTTCACGCTCCTGTACTTCGATGCGGGTCATGGCGGCCATCAGGATATCGACTTTTTCCTGGTCGCCGAAAATCTGCAGCAGGTAATCACCGACGGACTTTTCCGTGGTATCGCCGTTGTAGCGTTCCAGCAGCTCGTCTTCCATGTACTCCACGGCGTAGTCGGAGTCGGGGAAGATCAGCGGCTTGTCATCTTCGCGGCTGACGGCGTCCATCATCAGCAGACTTTTGCGCGTTTCCTCGACCACGCCGGAGTAGATCAACTTGACGCCGGATGTTTCGCAGATGGATCTGATCTGCACGAAGGTGTTGAGGGCGGAGATGTCCATGCCGGTGACGCGTTTCATGTCCAGCAGGATGACTTTGTAATTGGAGTGCCTTACCTGGGCATCGTCACGGATGGTATCGAGGATGGCGTTGGCGGTGCCGAAGAACAAGAACCCGCGCAGTGAATACACCAGGCCTTCGCCGCCGTGTTCGTCGAGGACCAGGTTGCTCGATTGCGAGCGTTCGACCGAGCTGCGGTAGCTGTACAGCGAGTACTGGCCCTGGACCGCGCTGATCATGCTGTAGCGCAGTACGAACAGCAGCAAGGCCAGCAGTACACCGACGCCGATGCCGGGCATGAAGCCGACGAAGATGACGGTGCACAGGATGATCAGGACGATGGCGAAATCGATCGGCTGGAAGCCGCGGACGTTTTCGTACATCCACTCAAAAAACAGCTGGTAGGCAAACAGGAACACGGTCGCGCCGACCAGCAGCTTGGGCAGCCACGGGATGATGGTGCTGCCGAAGACGGCCATAACCAGGCAGACCAGGCTGGAGATGATGGGCATCCAGCGGCTGGATGCGCCGAACTCGCCGTACAGCGAGGAAGCGATAACGTCGGTCGATCCGGGCGGACTGGCGATCATTGCGTTGAGCACATTGCCGCCGCCCATGTCTTCTATTTCCGACGAGGTATCCAGGTCCTGGCCGCTGCCGGCCATCAGCGCGGACAGCGACATCGACTGGGTCAGCAGCGCGAGGAAGGCGATGGTCAGGATTTGCGGCACCACCGAGAACACGAAACTGGTGTCGACCTGGCTGATGGACAGCCCTTTTAACAGTCCCAGGGCGCCACCGGCTTCAACCGGGATGTCGAACAGCCAGCCATTGTCGATCAGCTCCCGCATGCTGTAGCCCTTCAGGTAGACGACGCCGTAGAACACCACAACCAGGCCAAGGGAAGCAATCGGCAGGGCCCAGGCCCGGCGCAAATTGGTGATGGCCAGCAGCAGCACCACGGCGCCGGCCAGGAACAGGGACAGTTTTGACAGGTTCTCCGGTTGCTTAAGCGCCTGGATCAAGTCCATTGAAATCGGCTCGCCAACCGCGATACCCACCCCCGCTTCCAGCAACAGCCAGCCGATGCCGGCCATGAATCCGCAGATGACCGGGTACGGCATCAGTTCCAGCAGGCGGGTCAGGCGGAAGTGGCCGATGACCCAGAAGAAGAACGCGACGCCCAGTGAGGATAGCGACATGATGGCCAGCATGGTCGCCAAGCCGTTGGTGTTGACGCGCATATCGCCCATATAGGCGACCATCAGGCCCGCGATCGAGGCCAGGATGACCACGGCCTGTTCGTCCAGGCTGACGATGTGCAGTGATTTTTCGGAGGTGACCGCGACAAAAATGCCGAGCACTGCCCAGCCGCATAACAGGATCACTACCAGCAGTGGAAGGAACTGCGCCATGGCGCCGGCGAAAATGACCGTGGCGAAGGCGTAACACCAAAGTGCGTTATCCAGCCCGTCGAAGATTCCGAGCGAGATATCGGCAAACAGGGATTCTGACTGGTAGCCTGTTGTCCGGAATTTGATCATGCCTTGCTATTCATATCCGTCCATAACACCCGCGCCAGACTGGCCGAACGTCAATTGAAAGGCGTATATTAATGGAAATTTAGTGTCGGCGGGGTTAGCTTTTTCATACTTGGCTGGAAAAATCGAATTTATTCGGCCTATACTCAACCATTCCAAACTATCAGGTTTGTCTATATGACGATGACCGACGGTGATCACAGGGGTGTTGTCGAAGAGGGTCTTGAGGATATCTCAAAGCTCAAGAAGTTCGGTCTGTTTGACAACGTTTCTGAAGATGACCTCCAGCAGATAGGCCGCGAATCGCGCGTCCTTACGCTGGACACGGGTCATGTGGTTTGTGAAGAAGACACCGGGGCCGACTCGATGTTCTTCATCGAATCCGGTGGTGTCAGCATCTCCAAGAGCGACGTGGTCTTCGCCCGGCTGGACCCCGGAGACTATTTCGGCGAGATGTCGCTGATCACCGGTAGCGAACGCAGCGCCACCGGCACCGCGCTTGAACCGTCCGTTTTATTTGAAATCTCCGCGAACGTATTCGACAAGGTGTTCAAACGCTCACCCGAGGCAATGAACAACCTGCTGCTGACCTTCGATGCGCGTTTGCGCAAGCACAACGATGTGGTGGTGGAGCAGTTCCTGAAGATGAAGGAACAGTTCAAGGAACTCGAGGGCGCCCACAACCGCTTGCTGCTGAGCGACAAGATGGCCTCGATCGGCCTGCTGACCGCCGGCATCGCACACGAGATCAATAATCCCCTATTCGTCATCACCGGCTACCTGAATGTGCTGAATGAAAACCTGAAAGAAGGTGAGATTTCGATAGAGGAACTGAAGGAGATCGCCGGCAAGCTGGATACCGCCAGCAATTCCATCGTCAAGCTGGTCTCGGGCATCAAGACCTATGTGCACATCGAGCGGACCTTCCCGGTCCCCATCGACCTGAACTCGGCGATCCAGGATTCGCTGGACCTGGTGTCCTTCCTGTATACGCAGGATCAAATCGAGCTGAAGACCGGATTCTCTGAAGAGTCGCCGCGGATCTTCGGCAACCTGGGCAAGTTACAGCAGGTGCTGATGAATCTGCTCTCCAACGCACGCGATGCGATGGAAAACAGCGACACCAAGGTCATCACGGTCGAGACGTTTGAGGACGACGACCAGGTCATCATCGAAGTCAGCGATACAGGCACCGGGATCGATCCGGACGACATACCGAAAGTATTCAACTCAACCTACACCTCCAAGCCGGTTGGCAAGGGCAGCGGCATGGGGCTGGACCTGGTGCGTAAGATTGTCGAAGAAATGCAGGGCACCATCGAAGTGGTACCCGAGGCCCGCAAAGGCGCGACGTTCAGAATTATTTTCCCGAAATACTGAGCCAGCGCCGACTGATTAACCTACTGGTAGGTTTGCCCCTTGTGTTTTAACCAACCCCCGACGTGTTGACCCGCCGGGTCATGATGCGTCCAGTGGATCACACCCCCCTGCGAGTTCCACTCGTACTCGCCGTAGAATTGAATCGTGTCGCCGCTCTTGAGGTCCCTTACCCGGGGCGCCAGATCGATGTTGTGGCTGATTAACACCGTCTGTTCACCGGCAACCCGCACAATCATCTTTTGGTGGCGGGAGCCTTCATTGTCATCGCGCAACACCCGGACCACCTTGCCCTGCCCCTCAACCTGGACATCGCTGAGACGCAGCTCAAAGGCCTCTTGCAGGGCGGTTGCGGTCTCAGTTGCTGAGTCCGTGACGCCGGGAATATCGAAATCCCAGTCCTGGGAATAGCCATAGAGCAGCAAGGCGACGATGATGAAGGGGATCAGCTTTTTCATACTTCCAAACCTACTAGTAAGTGTTTTTGTGCAAACTGGGGACAGGTGAGACGCTACTCGCAGGACTCAATTCCACTTGAAACCTGGGTGTGAAGACCTGGTTAGTCACAGACGCGTCATTGATCTGGTTGATTTTGTAGGTCCTGGTTTTACCGCTATCTGCTCGCACCGCGTAAAGGAGGATATTTCCATTGTCAGCGCGCCGTAATGAGTAAGGCTCAACAGTGCGACGGCTTCGTTCCCCACTATTTGTGGTGTAATCAAGATCAACACAAAGGTGGTTCCCAGCAGCGAACCGGATCACTTCAAGGGAACTACCACTTCGGGTTCTTAACCCAAGGTGCCCATATGTTGGCCGGTAAAGATCTCCGGAATTAGAGACAGCTCCAAGCACTGGACGAACATGTTCCCGTCGCCCCTCCAACCATTCAAAAAAATCCTCCAATGCGTCCCAATACGACTCTATTGATGGAAGAGCGGGCAGTTGGTGTCTAAGCATAGGTCCCCAGTTGCTTTCCATCGTGTCTTTGTAAGCACTCATATCCCCGATAACAGGGATTTCTATTTCTTTGTATGCGCATTTCTGGGTCAACACATCTCTGATTATTCCTGCCGGGGGTAAGTTGTCGTTTCGAAAAAGGTTAATCACATCGTAGAGATCTCTTGGTCGCCCTCTCTCGCCCAACGCTCTGACTTTCTCACCAAAAACTTCAGGGTAAGAGTAACAATCGACATGAATTCCACCTTGCGGGACATCGCTGTAGGCATGAAGAACCATTTGCGAAATGGGCGGCATAACCAGTATTTCGTCCGCCGTCAAATCAAGTTTGATCTTTGGCAAGCTATGCCTGCTGTTCGAAAAATAACTCTCGTAGTAGAGGCGCCCTTGGCAGGATGTGTGCCCCCTTGGGTTTGTGTAAATATCAAACCTAAGTCTCTCGACAGGAATCTGAATTCCTGATGCCTCATACAACCACTCTGAAATGCCAGTGAATTGCTCCTGGAGGAAGTCTTCATCTAATTGCCTGCCATCCTGAAGTGTAAAATCCAGGTCTTCGGAAAAGCGGTAGGTTTCGAAGTAGCACTTTTTAAGACAGGTCCCTCCCTTAAAGGCCCAGGAGCCAGAGAGATTAGGTGTCGCATTAATCGCAGCCAATAGCCACCCAAGAACCCAGTCTTTCTCGACAACAGCCGGACGAAGACCGGTTTCATCAGCAACGCTGACTATCTCTTGCTTAGTTATCATTTTCTACTAGCGATTCTGGCACCCAAAGCCGCCAACGCGTAACCAGCTTGTTTCTTTTAGATGTTTTATCCAGGTAGGTATGACCCTTGGACAGGTTTTTCTTGCATTCATCAACAAACGCCCTGCCGAATTCTAGTTTTTCTGCTAGATAACCAAGCTTTTTGAACAACGCACCATTTTTGGCCTGGTAAGCATAATCGAGCAGCAATCTCCGATCATCCGGTTTACTATTCTTGCTTTTGTATTCCAGCATACAGTCAAGCGTATGCTGCAACCCAGCACCTAAATCTGGATTATCAATAACATCAAGAATGGTCTTGTGTGGGTCTGATATTTGAATTTTTGCACCATCTTGCCAGAGTGTTTTTGTGCCATACAATTTCGCCAATGGCATGTACTTCACGTAAAACCCAATACCTTGATGGATGATGTTGCCATATGACGTGCGTTTATTCGTCAATACACAAACTGATCTGAACAGTTGCTCAGTCATCCCCCAATACTCAAGAGCACTCCACCCCCCAACATAACCTGGCTCGTATAGCTCTGGAATAAGCACCCAGGGGTTTTCGAGGACCTGTGTTTGACCAAGCTCGAACGGTGAGATAGAAACGTACAATCCTTGCGCTACTCGTCGAATTGCGCCTTGCCTGTTCCAACCAGCTAATAGTCCCGATGCTTTTTGTCTGCTTACTCCAAGCACGCGCATTACATCAACTGCCCGAATCGGCCCGTTGGTGCCTTTCAATAGGGCAGACAAACGCTTTTGTCTTTTCGATACTTCCTGAGTCATATAACTATACCAAATAGCATATTATTACGTATTTTAACAAATATTATGCTATTTGATATACTAACGGATGAAATATTCGTGATGTGCATAGCTCAGGGGTTAGACAGCGCCTCACATAGCGCCACGTTATCCAGCGTGGTCCGCTGGATCGGGATATTGCCCGAGATGCCCAGCGAGGTGATCTCGTAGTGAACAAAACCTCTTTCGCAGTCGGTGAACTCGATGGTCAGCGTGCCGTCACCTTCCGGATCGGTGGTGATCGGAGGTTGTGCGGAATCAAATACGCCGCCGGTGGTTACAAAGATGGTCATCTCGGCTACCCGTCCATCGTAAGGGCCCTGCGCTGTGAGCCAGCGCTGGCCGGGACCACCGAGTTGAGCGGTCACATCATCCGGCGGACGTTCGGTGTCGAAGGTAAACCAGGCGACGAACATTTGCTTGATGTCCGGAAACACGGTGATCAGGAAGCCCTGGCCTGTGGTCACCGGGTAATACCAGGCGTCGTTGAGCCCGGCATTGATCTCGAATACCCAGTTCGGGTCCTCTCGCACGATCACGGCGTTGGGCCGCATCAGGCCACCCGACTGGCTGGTGATAAGGTCTTTGATGTAAATCCCGCTGGGGCTGAACATGGGGACCGAACTGGTGCCGCCGTTACCGATTAGCATATTGCCGTTGGGCAAAAAGTCCACGCCTTCTGGCTGTGACAGCCCGCCGATGGCAACACCCTTGTAACTGCCGTCGGAACCGAACCTCTTGATCCCCCCGGCATCGTAATCAATCACCAGCAGGTCGCCGTTGCCCGCAAACCAGATATTGCTCGGCCCGGTCAGGTTCGACTGGATGAAGTTGCCCTGGTCGATGCCATCCTGGTTAAATTTTCGAACCACTTGCGAGTCGTATGAGGCAACGTACATGTTTCCGTCGCTATCCCAGTCAAAGCCGAGGATTCTGGACAGGCCCACGTTGGTAAAGTCACCGACGGTGGTGCCATCAAGTTCAAACCGCCTGACTCGTCCGCTGGCTCCGTCCTGAGCCACGTAAAGCAGGTTGTCGGCACCGATTTTCATGCGGCTGGGCGCAATGACATTGGAGGTGAAAATGTCGATGAACTGGCCGGTATCCGCGTTATAGCGGTCGATCCGCCCACTGTTGTAATTGGAAACGATGACCGTGTTGCTGGCTTCAAGGAAAATCATATCGTGCGGCCACGACAGGTTTTCGGTGATGAACACCTCCGGGTTATTGCCGTCTTCGTCGTACTTCAGTATTTGCCAGGGCGGCTGGCCAAAATTGGGCACGTCGATAACGTAAATATCGGAAGGCTGGGCCAGTGCGCTCGATGCCCAGAGCAAGGTGCACAACAATGTGAGTAGTGTTTTCATGAACTTCACCGTTTGATTTTCTCCATGCCGGGATCATACAACGGCCTGAGTGATACCTCGGCCGGGTAGATCCTGTTGGCGATCTGTACTTCCCATTCTCCCTCTTTAATGTAGTCAGCATCAACCGGGTCGCCGGCAATCATGGCCAGGCCGACGGCGCCGCCCAGTGTGTGGCCATAGGAACCCGCACGGACATCGCCCACAGCCTTGCCATTGCGCAATACGATCTCAGCGTGAATCAGCTGTGGCTCCGGGTCCTTCAACAGGACCTGCACCAGCCGGTGGGAGTAATAGCCCTTTTCCTTGCGATCGATTTTCGCCTTGAGTTCGATACAGGCCTGCTTGCCGATGAAATCGCCTTCCTTGTCCAGCCGCACGGCAAAGCCCAGGCCGGTGGAATACGGGTCATCCATGTTATCGATATCGTGGCCGTAATCACGGTAGCCTTTTTCCAGGCGCAGGCTGCTCAATGATTTGAGGCCGGCGTGTTTAAGACCGAAGGCATCTCCGGCCTCGACGATCCGGTCGTACACGTGCAGCGCCTGCTCAGACGGAATATTCAACTCGTAACCCAGCTCACCGGCGTAGGTGATGCGCACGCACATCACGCGGGCCAGGCCGATGTCGATTTCACGCACCGCACGGAACGGGAAAGCTTCGTTGGACAGGTCGGCGCTGGTGAGTGATTGCAGCAAGGCACGGGAATTGGGGCCCTGGATATTGAGCTGGCCATAACCTGAGGTGACGTCGGTCACACAAACGTGCAAGTCGCCGGTGATGTGTCGCTTCATCCAGGTTTCGGTGTGCCGGTGGGCGACATCGGAGGTGACCACCATTAAGGTCTCCTCGTCCAGCTTGATGACGGTGAGGTCGGCCTCAAGTGTTCCGGCGTCGTTCAACCACTGGGTGTAGGTGATCTTGCCCGACTCGGCGTTGACTTCATTCGCCGAGATGTAATTGAGAAAAGTACCGGCGTCCCTGCCCTGCACCAGGAATTTGCCCATAAAGGACATGTCCATCAACACCACATCCTCGCGGCAGGCACGGTGTTCCTCTTCCCACCACGGGAACCAGTTAGCCCGGCCCCAGGTCAGGCGGTCGGCGACCGGTTCTTCGCCCTCGGGTGCGTACCAGCCGGGGCACTCCCAGCCGCTGACGTCCCTGAAGTGCGCGCCTTTTGCGGCAAGGCGTTCGTGGAAAGGGGATTGACGCGCGCCGCGTGCGGTGACTGGCGAGCGGTCCGGGTAATGGCAGGCATAGACCAGCCCGAGGGATTCCAGCGCGCGCTGGCGACGGTACTCGGGGTTGCACTGATATTTATGGAAACGGTCGATATTAATGCCGGTGACGTCCACGTCCGGCCGGCCATTGAGGATCCAGTGCGCCAATATGCGGCCATAGCCGCCGCCGGTGATGATGCCGACCGAGTTCAGACCGGCCGCGACGAAATAGTTTCTCAGTTCCGGGGCTTCGCCAATGACCGGAGCAAGATCGGGCGTAAAGCTTTCCGGGCCACAGAAGAATTTTCGAATGCCCACTTCCATGGTGATCGGGACGCGCGCCATCGCACGCTCAAGGAACGGAGTCAGACGATCCCAGTCAGGTGGGATTTCGCCAAAGGAGAAGTCCTCGGGGATGCCCCCAACCCGCCAGGGTGCACACTCGGGTTCGAACAGACCCACCATCAGGCCGCCCGTTTCTTCGCGGAAATAGGCATTGACTGAAGGGTCTTCCAGCACCGGCAGGTCCGGCTCAACCCCGGGGATGTCGTCGGTGATCAGGTAATAGTGCTCCGCCGCCTGGTTCGGAATGACCACGCCGGATTTCTCGCCCAGTTGCCGGGCCCACATGCCTGCACAATTGACCACAAATTCCGAGTGGATATCGCCCTTCTCCGTGCGCACACCGGTCACCGTGCCGTTGCGGGTCAGCACGCCGGTGACGGGCGTATTCTGAATGATCCGCACACCTTTCATGCGCGCGCCCTTGGCCAGCGCCATGGTGACATCAACCGGGTTGATGCGGCCGTCGTTCTCGGCCAGGAATCCACCCTTGATGTGGTCGATGTCAACAAACGGGAACCGGTCGCCAACTTCCTTTGCCGAAAGCTCGTGGATCTCGATGCCGTGCAAGCGATTGAATGCAGCAATCCGCCGATACTCTTCCAGCCGGTCCTCATCTGCAGCCGCCTCGATAAAGCCCACAGGCTTGAAGCCGGTCTGCTGGCCGGTCTCCTTCTCCAGTCGTTTGTACAGCGCCATCGAATGACGACGAATTTCCAGCAGCGTCTCCGATCCGGAGCCAAAGGAGGTCATCAGGCCAGCGGCGTGCCAGGTCGTGCCCGATGTCAACTGGTCCCGCTCCAGCAGCACCACGTCGTTACAGCCCATTTCGGCCAGGTGGTAGGCCACCGAGCAGCCAATGATCCCGCCGCCGATGACGACGACCCGTGCTTGTTTTGGAAATTCTTTGTCGGACATGGCGCTCGTTTTCCCCGCGTTTTTGCGTGTAGTGAAATGGGCTGATTTCCCACAGGAAGATCAGACAAACACTTTACCATCTAGAGGTATATTGGGTCGAGAAGGATCGTCAACCGGA
>CAYUBS010000108.1:0-10105 GCA_964443145.1 uncultured Wenzhouxiangellaceae bacterium
GCGCCCACTGGCCCTTGTACTGCTTCAGCAGCACATAGTGCTCAGAGTCATGAATGATCTCCGCCGCTTGCAGGGGCAGACTCATCACCAGGAAAATTAATGCTCCAAGCATGAAGCTCATACGAGTTTTCATAATGTCTCTTACCTTTATTGTCGTTCGATTGTGATGACCAGTCGCCGCAGCCGGGCCGCTAGTCGTGAGAATCTAACCTGACGATTCCCGTTAGATTACGAGTGCTATTATGCTCCAACGCCGGGAACGGCACTCAGTCTTCTTTAAACTAGCAGTTCGCGCGAAGGCGACACATCAAAAATGCGAAATCTGGAATCATTTTCAAACAGCGAGAGAATCGAGCGGGTGCCGGAGGCAGTGCTGCCACTGGTGCAGGGCAGTTTCGCGGATTTCGATGAATTTACGGAGAGCACTGCTGGCTGGGACATCGATTTCCGCCAGGTGGGTAAAGGACGGCTGTCGGCAGAGCTTCTGCAATTGCTGGATCCGCAACTGTCTTTTGCCAAAGCCAGGTTCGACCAGGTCTGCCTGCAGTCGGGAGCGGCCCCAGAGGGTATGCGTACTTTCGCCATTCTGGATTCCGGTTCGCCGGACACCCGTTTCTGCGGCCAGGACTTAACCGTTGATACGATTGGCATGTTTGGGCATGACGGGGATTTCATGAGCACCAGTCCGCCGGGGTTTAACGTGTTTACACTGTCGATTGATGAATCCTGGTTATCCGGGCTGGCACAAAGCACATTGCAGCGATCCCTCCATGACCTCCTGCCGGGTTCATCTGCTGTCTTGCCTTTCAACGCCGCTTTTATCGAGCCCTTCCGAGCCCAACTCCACTGTCTGGAACGCTCTTTCACCGCCAATGGCTCCGGAGAGGCCGGCATACGCGCATTGGGGCTTGCCAAACAGGAACTGGCAAATGGCCTTTTGAACCTGCTCGCAAGTCGAAAAATGGAGCATTGGGCTTGCGACCGATCCCGGCGACACAGACTGCTTCGCCAGGCAAGGGAGTACGTCAAGACACACCTTACCGACCCGGTCCGGGTCATGGATGTGGCGGTTGCGCTAGGCGTGACTGTTCGTACAGTGGAGTTAGTTTTCAGGGAACTGCTGGATGTGACGCCGCAGGCCTATATCATGACCGCACGACTGTATGCCGTCCGCCGCGCATTGAAAGAGGCCGGTCCAGACAGAACCGTGAGTGCCATCGCCGGCGAATGGGGGTTCTGGCACCAGGGCCAGTTCGCCCGGGAATATCGTGCCCGCTTCGACGAATTGCCGTCAAAAACCCTCGCCCGTCGTTAGTCCACTTCCGCTTCTACGGCACGGTTACGCTTAACCACGTACAACACGCTGCCCAGTAGCATGAAAATACCGGTCGCCACCCAGGACTTCATCGATGCATGGGTCATCAGCCAGACGCTGATAACAAACGCCACTACCGGGATCACCATACCTCCATAAAGCTTGAACTGACCCTCGTGTTCTCCAATTTTGCGGTGCAGAACCGGTAACGTAGCTATGCACATCACGTAGACCATCAGGCGTACTACTGTACTCATCGCCGCCAGCCAGACAAAGCCTCCGCTGAGCGCCAGCAGGATAGAGAATAGTGAATAGAACAGGATGGAGTTGGACGGGGTATGAAACCTCGGGTGGATACCTCCAAACCAGGCCGGAAGACTGCCAAGCCTGCCCATGGCGTACAACATACGCGGTGCAGACAACATACTTGAGGTGAGATTGCCACTGATCGAGAACACCGCACCCAGGGTTAGAATGGCCGCGCCCACTGTTCCCATAAGGATCTGGGCGATATCGGCCAACGGTGTTTTACTGCCGGCAATATCAGGAGCAACCGAGATCGTCACGATCTGGATCAGGAAATAGAAGACCGTGATGGCCAGGATGGTGCGTACCAGCGCCATCGGGATATCGCGGCGCGGGTTTTTCGCTTCCCCAGCCGGTATCACCGCACTTTCGAAGCCGACGAAGGCGTAGAAAATAATCAGCATGGTGTCACCGAGGGAGTCCAGTTTTGGAATCTCAGCAGCGGTGAAAATTTCCGGATTGGTCTGGCTGATGCCAAGGAACACCAGCAACAGCAGCGGCAGCAATTTAAGAACCGTCAGCGCAAAGATCGCCGCCATACCCTGCTTCACGCCAACCAGGTTGATCACGGTCAGCAAGACACAGACCAGACCGACTGCCACCAGATGCCAGGTACCATCGCCCAAAGGCGACCAGAACCAGCCTGCATAAGTCACCATCAGGTGAGCATTGGCCGCAAATGCCGCGGCCCGTGAAAGAGTTAGCAGCCAGCCCGCCTGGAACCCGGCGAACGGACCGAATGCCCGGGTAGCATAGGTGACGGGGCCACCGGTATCGCGAAAATAGCTGGCCACACGTGCAAAGACAAAAACGATGGCCATGATTAGCACGCCGCAAGCCACGTAAATCCATGGACTGAACAGGCCCGCCCGTTCAACCGCGATCGCCGGGAGCGCGAAAATGCCGGCACCGATGGTGCCATTGAGTGCAATCGCACCAAATCCCAACTGGCCGATTTCCCGCTTAAGCCCAATACCTTTCTGCTTGTCGGCGCTTCCGCCTTGACCCGCTGTCATGTGAACAGGGATGCGTTAACGAGGAAATGCGTGCCTATGCTGGCCAGGTAGCCGAGCAAAATCGCCCAGGACCATTTGAGGTGGCCGAAAAACGTATAAATACCCCGTGCTGTACCCATCACGGCAACACCGGCTGCCGAACCGATGGACAGCATGGAGCCGCCCACGCCAGCCGTCAGCGTGACCAGCAACCACTGGCCCAGCGACATCTCCGGATTCATTTCCAGCACGGCAAACATCACCGGAATGTTATCTACTATGGCCGAGGCGAAACCAACGATGATGTTGGCCGTGGTCGCGCCCATTCCCTCGTACATCAGCTCCGAGCCGACCGCCAGGTAACCGAACGCCCCAAGGCCGCCGACGCACATGATGACGCCGTAGAAGAACATCAGCGTGTCCCATTCGGCGCGCTGAAGGCTGGAGAAGATGTCGAACACCTTCACGTTCTGTTCGTGCTCGCCCTCGTGCACCGCTTCCACACCAAGCGGCGATGACTCCACTTTTTTCAGTTCATGGCCGGCCGCAATGCGTACATCCCTGCGCTGCAGGTAGTAACCAAACATTTTCAGAAATCCGAGCCCTGTCATCATGCCCACCACCGGTGGCAAATGCAGAACGTTGTGCATGGTGACAGCCATTGCGATGGTCACTATAAAGAGCCCGACCACGACCCAGGCGCCGTGTTGCAGTTCCGCCCGGTCGGTAATCGCCTCAGGCTGGCCTTTACCTACCGCAAAACTGAGAATGGACGCGGTCACTACCCAGTTCACAACAGAGGGTATGAACAGAGCGAAGAACTCCTGGAATTGCACCGCACCCTTCTGCCAGACCATCAGCGTGGTGATGTCGCCAAACGGGCTAAAGGCACCGCCGGCATTGGCTGCGACCACGATGTTGATACAGGCCACAGCAATAAATTTGGTGTTGCTACCTCCAACAGCCACAGCCACAGCCGCCATCAACAGTGCGGTTGTCAGGTTATCGGCCACCGGTGACATAACGAAGGCCAGCCCACCGGTAATCCAGAAAATCTTGCGCAGGGAAAACCCCTGGGTCACCAGCCAGACGCGCAGCACATCAAATACGCCACGCTCCTCCATCGTGTTAATGAAGGTCATTGCGGCCAATAAGAACAGGAACAGTTCGACGAATTCCAGCAGATCACCGCGTATCTCGACATGCGCCCGCTCGACATCGCCGGCCTGGATAAATGCGATCGCCACCAGCACCCAGATCAGACCAGCCGCAACAATCACCGGCTTGGACTTGCGCATGTGGATTACTTCTTCGCCGATCACCAGGGAGTAGGCGGCCACGAAGATCACCAGCGAGAGAATACCCGCCCAGTGTCCGGTCAAATCGACAAACTGGAGTGCACCCTCGGTCGCCGCGAAGGCAATGGCCGGCAACAACAGGACAAACAGGCTGAGGCCAATGGCCCGCAATAGAAGCCAGGTGTTATCAGGTCGGGTCATGAAGTGGTCCTTGAGTGAGGCTGCGCCCTATCTTTGATGCTGGGCACAGATGCGTCAAGCAATTACCCCCCACAGGGGCCTTGCGGGCCCGTTACTCTGCTAATGCGTCGGCAACCTTCCGGAGCCTTGTACCAGCCTCATTGCCCACTTCTTCCATCACGGGATCACCGGCAAGTCCGCCGGCCTGCATCATGGCGGCCGGATCAACGATGCGCACCAGCGTACCGCCCTCGATCTCTTCCACGATGACATTGCATGGCAGCATCAACCCGGCATCCGCCCGGGCGCTCAGCGCCTTGTGGGCCAGCGACGGATTGCAGGCGCCGAGAATGCTGTAATTCCGGAAATCCACGCCGATTTTCTGTTTCAGGGTATCGTGCACATCGATCTGTGTGAGCACACCAAAGCCCTGCTCTTTCAGCGCCTCGGCCACGCGGTTCATCGCCTCTGCATAAGGCGCCTTGACGGTAACTTCAAAAGCCATTTCAGACATATTTTTCACCCTTGTTCCTGGTTTGATTCAACTGGTTAATTGGTGCCCATGCTTTTCTTTTCCTCCAACCTCTGGAGACTACGAACAATGCTGAGCCGGTACACCACGTAATACTTCAGAATATTGGCAACGTACTGTACTGTTTCCCGCCCGATCTCTTTTGCGGCGATTATTTCGACGTTATCAAACCAGCGGTTCGGATCGTAGCCCTCTTTTTCGGCCCTTTTTCGCAATTTCGCAACCCTTGCGGGCCCCGCATTGTAGGCAGCCAGCGCAAAGAGGGTCCTATTGAAGTCATCCATGCCTGGATCGTTGAAGTACCGATTGCGGATGAAATCCAGGTATTTCACGCCGGCGTGAATGTTCGAGTCCACATCAGAGATATCGGAAATACCGACATTGGGGTCAGCGGCTGTGGTTGGCAACAACTGCATAATGCCTAGCGCACCAGCCGAGCTACGGGCACTTTGCTTCAACTGGGACTCCTGGTACCCCTGTGCAGTGACGATCAGGTAATCAATGCCATACTGATTGCCATACTTTTCGAAGACGCTCACTGTCTGTTCAAACCGGGCGTAATCTTCTGCACTTAACGCGTTCTGGCTCCAGTCGAAATCATCGATATAGCGATTGATCAGGATATTGCCTTTCAGCGTGCCCTGGCGATGGGTTTTTGCGAACACATTCAATACTTCCAGTAGTTGTGGACTGTTTTCCCTTATTCCGAATGCCAGGCGACCGCCCTCACGAAAAACTATGTCCTTGCGTACCGTGAGGTTTTCTAAAACCGGGGCCCAGATTTCAGCTTTGTAATCATCGACAACCGTCCAGTTGACGGCGCCGGAATTAACCATCTCCAGGATGTCCTCGTCCTCCAGAAATTCGGAGACCTCAAAAATGGTGATTTCCTCCTTGCCCTGTTCGCGAAACAATCGGTTTAGAGTTTCCAGGCTGGAGAAGTAGCTGCTGGACCGGCGGACGTAAATCTCCTCGCCTGCCAGATCGTCAATTGAAGAAATGGCCGGTGCGCCCGGACCGGTTACCAGGATCTCGGTTAATTCCCGGGTCATCGGATCAGAGAAGTCGATGAGTTCATCTCTTTCCGGCGTGATCGTGAGGGCGGCAGCTGCGATATCACCCCGACCCGCCAGCAAGGCTGGAATCAGCTCGTCACGGGCCACCGGAATGAAAATAACGTGGATCCTGACGTGCTTCTTGCCCAGGCGCTTGTTCAGGCTGTCCTCGAACATTTTGAACAGCTCGTAGGTCAAACCTTTCTCGCGTCCGTTATCTATGTAGTATTTGCCCAACCCGTAAACCGTCAGGACTCGCACAATGCGACGCTCCATCATGCCGTCAAAGTCCCCTGTCCAGTTCTCGGTAAGGACAGGGAGATCGACGTCTTTGTGGATTTGCTCCATTGTGAGCCGCTGTTTTGGCTCCGCGGTTGTCTCTCCCTTTTCAACGGCTTCTCCACTCTCGACTTCCGTCGCCTGGGAGGAACCTCCTGCAGGCGCAGGCGCCTCTGATCCCTCGTCCAATAACGTTCCGTTATCTGGAGATTCATTGCACGATGCAAGGGTTACGAGAAGTGAAAGCAGAAAGACTTTTTTCATCAGCAGCAGGGTTCCAAAGACAAGCGAAAATTCATCGTTCCTGCATACTATCTGCAATTCAGAATCGATTGTGATCAATATTTGAGCACCCCGTTCGCTTCGTCGCAAATCCAAATTTTGTTGAGATTCGAGGTTTCCTATTTATTCAGCAACTTGCCAAATTGATGTGAGGTTCGCCCTGAAAAACCGATCATAAATGAGCACAAATCTGCATTGACTTAGCGATTTTTCGGGAGTAATTTTAATATCCCGTTAAAAGAAACCCACCGGCCGGACGGCCGACCCGCCGAAAGGCATTATGGAGGGTAACGGACAACGGAATATGTGCTCACGTGATACGGAGCATGTCACCCAGACCGGGCTCTGCTAAAGCCGGTCGTATCATTAAAGGGTGACTCGAAAGGGAGACGCGATCCCTTGAGATAGACGCCAGGAGGTGCAAGCCTCACCAGGCCAACAGACCGGAAACAGTTCACGCTGAAGGAAGGTCGAATGATCAGGAAGAGCTTCGGCTCGGAAAGATCAGGATCGGAAAGAGCTTCGGCTACGGAAGATCCAGTGTTCGGAAGGTGCAAGCCGGAAGAACCGAGAAGTGGAATGAGTGCAAACTCAGGAAACTGACGAGGATACGGGCGCAACCCTGTGGAATCGGAAGGCCGAAAGACGTCGATAAATAAGGCGGGAGTAGAAGTCCCGCGACCGGAGCCCGGAAGCAGAGAACCCGAGGAACCGGACAGAGTTGGAAAGGCCTTGGAGGATCTGCAGTCCACCACATGCGGAGTTCCGATACTTCTACACGAGAGAGGAGGCTTCTGTCTCCTCTCTTTTTTTTGCCCGCTTGTTTTTCTTATTTCCCAAAATAGCACCCTGATTCGTACTACAATTGATCCTCGAATTTTCAATGGACGGTGATGCAGGAATCAGCCAGTCAGGTTGTCGGCTCGCAAGAGCCCGTTATCCGGATCAGGGATCTGGTGTTTCGGCGTGGGCGCAAAACCATACTCGATGGCATCAACATGGAGATCCGCCGGGGTTCGATCGTCGCGTTCATGGGGCCGAGCGGAGCGGGCAAAACAACCATTCTGCGGCTGATTTCAGGCCAGTTGCGCCCGGATGAGGGCACCATTGAAGTCAATGGCGAAATGATCTCGTTGATGTCAGATCGCGAACTCCAGCATTTCCGGCGCAATATCGGCGTGCTGTTACAGGATGGCGCACTCTTTACCGACCTGACCGTATTCGAGAACATCGCCACGCCGGTGCGTGAGCATACCGATTTGCCCGAGGCATTGATCCGTCGACTCGTTATGAGCAAGCTTAATGCGGTCGGACTGGGTGGCATCGAATACCGTATGCCGCACGAACTGTCCGGTGGGATGGCGAGGCGGGTCGCTTTTGCTCGCGCAGTGGTGCTCGACCCCGACCTGATGCTGTATGACGAACCCATGACCGGACTGGACCCGATTGCTGTATCGACCGTTCGTACCCTGATGCGTGAAACCAATAACGCACTGGGTTTAACCAGCCTGGTAGTCACCCATAATGTGGGCCAGATGGGCGATCTGGCAGACTATTGTTATATCATCGCTTCCATGAAAATCGCAGGCGAAGGCCCTCCGGCAGAATTGAGCTCAAGCACCAGCCCGGGTGTCGACCAGTTCATGAATGGCAAGGTAGAAGGACCTATCCCGTTTCACTATCAGCCGCCGGGCGCAGCATGGAGCCTGCTCGATTGAACAAGATCACCGAGCCCATTGCCCAGGCAGGTCAGTGCCTGATTTTCCTGTTCCGGATGTTGGCCGGGATTCGGTTGAGCCTGTCCCAGATTCTCACCGTTTTGCAGCAAACCTACCTGATCGGTGCCAGGTCGCTGGTCATCATCATGATCTGCGGCTTCTTCGTAGGCATGGTGCTTTCTTTGCAGGCGATTAACGCGCTGGAGCAGTTTGGCGCTTCCGACCAGGTCAGCCTGCTGGTCGGTAAGTCCCTGTTCCGGGAATTGGGACCCGTACTCACGGCGTTGCTGTTTGCAGGAAGGGCGGGCACATCGGTTACCGCCGAGATTGGCTTAATGAAAGCCACCAACCAGTTAGAGGCGATGGAACTGATGGCAATAGACCCCATCCAGCGCATCGCCCTGCCCCGCTTTGCCGCTGGCGTCATTTCTGTACCCTTACTGACCGCCATGTTCAACGCCATGGCCATTCTGGGCAGCGTCGTTTTCGCCATCGGCGTGATGGACCTTGACGCTGGTATCTTCTGGAGCAAGTTGCAAACCGGCATCCTTTTCCAGAAGGACTTTATGGGTGGAATGTGGAAAAGCTTTGTATTTGGCGGGACCATCAGCCTGATTGCCGTGTATTTCGGTTATTCGGCCAAGCCAACCGGCGCTGGCGTCGGAACAGCAACCACCAACACGGTGGTCATGAGTTCGGTCCTGGTACTTATTTTTGACTTCGTAATGACGTCATTCCTGACTTGAGGTAAGAATATGCGTGCGAACTACAAGGTTGAATTCGCATCTGGAATTTTCCTGTTGCTTGGCATCGCCGCCCTGGTTTGGCTGGCGACGCGAGCAACCGATTATGGCCAGGACATCGGAAAAGAAACGTATACCATCAGCGCTCGATTCATGAATGTTGGTGATCTGCGCAATCGCGCACCGGTAAAGATCGGTGGTGTCACGGTGGGCATGGTTGAATCTATTTCGCTGGATCCTGTCACATTTGAAGCGGTGGTCGAAATGGGCGTCGCGGCACGGTTTGACGAACTCCCGTCGGATACCGGCGCGTCGATACTGACATCCGGCGTACTGGGGGATCGTTACATCGGGCTGGAGCCCGGCGGAGCACCGGATGTGCTGACTGACGGTGACGAGCTTTTCATCACTCAGTCAGCTCTTGTTCTTGAGCAGATCATCAGTAAATATCTGTTCAACACCGGAGAAGGTAAAGAAGAATGATAAAGCGAATTCTGATCCCGTTATTGTGCGTGTTTGCTGGCGTCAGCCAGGTGTACGCAAATACCGTCGACTCACGCGACCCGTTGACCATTATCGAGGAGACCACCACGCAAATACTCGGCACCCTCAACGAACGGCGGGCGGAGTTCACGGCCGACCCGGTTCAGCTGCAGGTCATTGTGCGCGAGGAATTGCTTCCGCTGCTCGACCTCAAGTACTCAGCCCGGCTGATCCTGGGCAGAGCCGGCCGCGGCGTAACTCCGGAACAGCTGGACGCTTTTTCAACCGCCATGAGCAATATACTGGTCAACCGCTATGCCGACGGCCTGCTTGAATTCAGATCAGACCAACAGGTAGAAGTGTTGCCCATGAAGGGGAAGAACACCGAAAAACTGACCCGCGTAAAGACCCGCATCAAGCTCGAGAACGGCGGATTCGCCCCGGTGGACTATGCATTCCGAAAAACCGAGGACGGCTGGAAAGCATTTGACGTGACAGTCGAAGGCATTTCATACATCATCACATTTCGCAACCAGATCTCACCACGCGTTGAAGCAGACGGGATCGATAAGGTCACTGAAGAGATCAGGGCAGGAAACCTCCAGGTAAATGACTAGAGTTTGTACAGTAGAAAAGGGTACCAACGGCTGTGCACACCTTGCAGGCCCTTTGACTTTCGAGTCGGTACCCGCCCTTTACCGGGAAGGGGGAAAACTGTTCCAGGGCGACAACCCCATCTCATCCATTGACCTGAGCGGAGTAGATGAGGCCGACAGCGCTGGCCTGGCGCTATTGCTCGAATGGCAGGCCGTACAAAGGGCTGCCTCTAACGACCTTGAGATCACAAATGCACCTGCCAGCCTGATGAGCCTGGCCAACCTGTGTGAAGCAGACTTGTTGATCAGGTTTTCCGGAAGGA
>CAYUBS010000109.1:0-10040 GCA_964443145.1 uncultured Wenzhouxiangellaceae bacterium
AATGGGAGGTTCTTAATGTCCGTTGTTGCGATTAGTTTCAGCGTCTTCATCCTGGTTTTTCTCGGCATTGGGGTCTATTCCGCAACCCGAAAACAAGACACCGACGAAGATTTTCTGATTGCGAGTCGCAGTATTGGGCCGTGGATGATGGCCTTGTCCGCGGTTGCAACCAACAACAGCGGTTTCATGTTCGTAGGCCTGATCGGTTCAACCTACATCGAGGGTGTTTCGGGAATCATACTGATCGGCGGCTGGGTACTGGGAGATTATGTCGCGTGGTTGGTAGGAATCCCTAAGGCGCTACGCGTTCGATCAGAAGAGATGGGCGTTGCCACAATCCCTTCCTTCCTGGGCTGGGGGATTCCGGGCGGGCGCATCGTAGTGATCATTGCTGGCTTCATCGTCCTCGCTTTCCTGGGCACCTACGCGGCCGCGCAACTCACGGCCGGGAGCAAGGCTCTGCATGCTTTGTTTGGCTGGGATACCGCCATCGGCTCGGTCGTCGGCGCCGTGATTGTTGTGATCTACTGCTTTTCCGGCGGAATCCGCGCGTCCATTTGGACGGACGTCGCTCAATCGATTGTGATGTTCTTCGCCATGATCATGCTCTTCTTCGTAGGCTTGAACGAGGTGGGCGGGCCATCCGCTCTCTGGGCCCAACTGGAGGCTATCGACCCCAGGCTGATCAGCTTCACGCCGGCCTCCGCTCCTTTCGGCGTGGTGATGTTTGCCGTCGGCTGGCTCGTGGCCGGGTTTGGCGTTGTCGGCCAACCCCACATCATGGTCCGCGCCATGACCCTGGACTCCCCGCAGAATATGCCTGTAGCGCGCAGGGTCTACTTCACCTGGAACATCGTCTTCGCAATCGGAGCCATTGGCGTGGGTCTCGTGGCCCGAGTGTTGTTGACGGAGACCGCTGGCTTTGACCCCGAACTCGCCATGCCTACTCTTTCGATCCAATTGCTGCCGGAGGTTCTGGTTGGGCTTGTACTCGCAGGTTTGTTCGCCGCGACCATGTCCACCGCAGATTCCCAGGTACTGTCTTGCTCGGCGGCGATCACCCAGGACATTGCGCCACGTCCCAATAGCAGCCACAACTACACTCGATTTGGGACGGTCGTGGTGACCGCAATCATGTTGGCTGTCGCCCTCAGTGGCGGTAGTGTTTTTGGTCTCGTCACCCTGGCTTGGTCGGTTTTGGCCTCCACTCTCGGGCCTCTTCTAGTCGCCCAATCCCTCGGGCACCCGCCCCGCGCGAGCACCGCGGTGGCGATGATGCTCGGTAGCTTAGCCACCGTCTTGATATGGAAGTACGGATTGGGCTTCGACTCGGGGCTCTACCATGCCCTTCCCGGCATGCTCGCTGGCACCCTGATTTACTTCGTCGGAAACGCCGTAACCGGGAAGCTGGCCGGGCATGAGCGACCTTGAACTCCGTTAATTATCTGCGAATTCGTCCGTTTTCAGGATCGAACAGCGGCGCCAGGGACGCCCTGGCTGGAAAGCGTTTACCGGCCACTTCAATTTCATAATTCCCGCTCAGCCAATCTTCCGGATCATTCGTATCAGAACGATTTATATAACCCAGCCCGATACAGCTCCCAAGCGTATGGCCGTAAGCGCCTGAGCTGATATAACCTGCAATTTGATCGTTACGCCAGATGGGTTCGTTGTGATACAAAAGCGGTTCCGGATCATCCAGCTGAAACTGCAGCAGGCGACGGTCAAGTCCAATTTCCTTTTGTTTCTGTAGCGCCTCGCGGCCGATGAAGCCACCGTCTTTTTCTAATTTGACTGCAAATCCCAGCCCAGCTTCCAGCGGCGTATCTTCGTCGGTAATATCATGGCCCCAGTGACGGTAGCCTTTCTCCATGCGCAAGGTGTTGAGGGCATGATAACCGGCGTGCACAAGGCCGTGGGCCTCACCGGCGGCAACGATTTCATCGTAAACGCCCAGCATGAATTCTGTAGGCACATAAAGCTCCCAGCCCAGCTCGCCAACATAGGTGAGCCTGGACGCGCGAACGATTGCATAGCCCAGTTCGATTTCACGGCTGCTGCCAAATCGGAAAGCTTCGTGGGACATATCGTCAGGCGTCAGTGACTGCAGCAGCTTCCTTGAGTTTGGACCCATCAGGGAAATCACACCCATGCCCGAACTCACATTGGTAAGAACACAATGTGCATCGGATGGAATGTGGCGCTTCAGCCAGTTGAAATCACGAACCTCTGTTTCTGCGCCACCAACGATCATAAAGCAGGTGCGGTCCAGCCGGGTCACGGTCAGGTCTGCTTCTATCCCACCCCGATCATTCAGCCACTGCGTGTAAACGATTCGGCCATCGGCGACATCGATATCATTTGCACAAACACGGTTGAGTATTCGGCATGCGTCCGTGCCTTCGAGCCGGAATTTGGCAAAAGACGATTGATCGAACAGGCCGACCGTTTCCCGCACGGCCCGGTGTTCGGCCGCTGAGTGTTCGAACCAGTTCTGCCGCCCGTAACTGTACTCATACTCGGGTTTCACTCCTTCCGGGGCGTACCAGTTGGGGCGCTCCCAGCCAAAGGCTTCACCGTGGCAGGCTCCTTTGGCGACCAGGCGTTCATACAGCGCTGATTTGCGGGCACCGCGGCCCGTTTCGTACTGGCGGAATGGCCAATGGGTCGCGTAGAGCAGGCCCAGCGTTTCTGAAACCCGTTCGCGCAGGTATTTCCGATTTCCCTGGAACGGCATGTTGCGCCGGACATCGACTTCCCACAGGTCAGCGGACGGATGTCCATCCCGGATCCATTCAGCCACTACTTTTCCGATGCCGCCCGCGGATTGCAGTCCAATCGAGTTCATTCCGGCAGCAACGAAACAGTTTTTCAATTCAGGAGCCTCACCCAGGTGATAACGCACATCAGGCGTGAAGCTCTCCGGGCCACAGAAAAACTTCTGGATGCCGGCATCTTCAAGTGCAGGGATTCGACGCATGGCTTGCTCCAGTACGGGCTCCATGTGTTCAAAATTGCCTGCCAGTTCATCAAAGCAGAAATCCTCCGGGATCCCATTCATTCCCCAGGGTCTGGCACTTGGCTCAAAAGCTCCTACCATCAGCTTGCCGGCATCGTACTTGTAATAGGTGCAGGCATCGTAGTCCCGCAATACCGGCAGCTTCGGATCCAGGCCTGCAACTGATTCGAAAAGCACGTAGTAGTGTTCGCAGGCATAAAGGGGAATGTTCACGCCCACGGTTGCGGCAAGATCCCGGCTCCACATGCCACCGCAAATCACCACATGGCTAGTCTCTATATCACCCCTGTCGGTACTGACGCCGGTGATTTTTCCACCCTCGTGCCGGATCGCAGTGACTTTGGTGTCCTGGAAGATCTGCACACCCCCGCTGCGGGCTCCTTTCGCCAGCGCCTGGGTGATATCGACTGCGTTGCCATAGCCATCGCTGGGGATATGAATGCCACCGAGGATGTCGCTGTCATTAATCAGCGGAAATCGTTCCTTGATTTCGTCCCTTTCGATGACGTCCACCTGCAGACCGAACACCTGGGCCATCGAAGCGTTGCGCTTAAGTTCCTCGAACCGCTCCCCGTTTGTCGCGATGGTCACCGAGCCGCATTGCCGATAGCCAGTGGCCTGGCCGGTTTCCACTTCCAGTTCCCGGTACAACTCGCAGGTATAGCGCGCCAGCCGGGTCATGTTCATGGAACCTCGCAATTGTCCGATCAGGCCGGCCGCGTGCCAGGTAGTGCCGCAAGTCAATTGCCGGCGCTCCAGCAACACCGCGTCAGACCAACCGAGTTTTGCCAGGTGGTAGGCGACGGAGCAACCAACGACACCACCACCGATGATGACAACGCTTGCCTTGCCGGGTAATTGTTTTGCCATAATTTATGCCCTCAACTGCTGGTTGGCCGGGTCGTTTACCGTTGGCTTGAACCTAACAGGTAAAACCAAGGCCCAGCTTGTCTAAAAATTTGAGCCACAAACCCCGCTTGCCGTCATTTCTGTCAGCTTGTACAAGCGCATTCTGAGTGAATTTCACCCCAAGCCAACGGAAAGGCTCCGGCGCCCAGGGCAGAGCCTTTTTGGTGACAAACTGCATTTTCAGAATATCGGTCGGTCCATAGCCCAACATCTCGATACCGACACGAGCCCCGAATCGGGACGCACCCACTCCGTGACCGGTATATCCTACCGACCACGCCAAACGACCGCCGTAGGCAACACCAGGCACCATACAAAAACGCGTAGATGTGGCGATAATCCCACCCCATTTGTTTGAAAACTTCACGTCACTCAGCTGTGGAAATATTTCAAAAAACTCTTTGGCCAATTGCTCATAAAGTGCTGGAACATCGGCATATTTCTTATCGATGCCGCGATTAAAGTAATAGCGTACGGCACCACCGCCGCCATAGGTAATCCGGTTATCCCTGGTCATGCGGAAGTAGTGAAACATGTTTCTGTGATCTGCAAGCGCATGGCGCGACTTACCCCAGCCAATTCTTTCAAGTTGTTCTTCAGTTAACGGTTCTGTTGCTATCTGGTAATCCCAGACTGGAATGACTGAGCGGCGAATTTTGCGAATAGAGCTTGTAAAGGCGTTGGTTGCCATCAAAATTTTGTCGCTGAGAATGACGCCACCCTCACAGTTGGCTTTCATGCCTGTTTTACCAACGGGTTCGACACTGAGTAGTCTGGTGCCTTCAAAAATTCGAACGCCTGGCTGGTTTAAAAGTACTTCCTTCAAACCCCAACAGAGCCGGGCAGGATCGACAACGCCGTCCTGACCTTGACGATGCCATAAGCCAGCGAAGAACGCCGGTGAGTTTACCTGTTCCCGCACAGAGTCCTGGTCAAACCAGACAACATCTTCGTCATTGGCTTTCGCCTGCTTGTACTCTGAGTGCAGGTCCTCGGCGGATTGTGAATCAAGAGCAACGCCCATAGCGCCTGTTTGTTCATAACGGGCATCGATGTTGTACCGCTCCAGGGTCTCAAGCAGTTCCTTCATGTTCTGCGTACCCAGTTCCTGCAGGCGATCAGCCTCACCGGAAAACCGGTGTGCAACGTTTGTTTCACCATGGGCCAGGCTGGTACTTAAAAAACCCCCGCAACGTCCTGATGCCCCATCACCAACAAACGTTTGCTCGATCAGAATAATATCAGCGTTCGGATTGCGCTCTTTTGCCTGTATGGCCGCCCAAAGACCGGTAAAACCACCACCAACAATCAACAACTCACATTTCTCGTCAGTTGCCAATGGCGGCAACACTTCAGGCATGACATCAGGGTCGTGCCAAAGAGGGCATGCTTTTGCGTCCTTAAGTGCTTCAATATGCTGTTGCATTATAATTTTTTAGCCTATGTGCACAGTCGTCAGCAGGTGTTGGCTGACCCCGTCAATTAAAGCGGAGCCGGCACTTGCCTGGCACGTTCAAACTTCAACAATGGTGGGCTGCTCAGCGTGACCGGGATCGCCTTACCATCAAGTTCTGTCCAGGCAGATTCAATATCCGTGAATCGGCTTTCCATTGATACATTGCCGATCATTTTGCCCAGTGTCTCCGACCAGGCCGAACAATTGATCGATCCCACCGTTTGGGCCTGGCCGTCTGCCTGGGCAAAAATCACCGCACCATCAGCCGGTTTGCGGGGGCCATCCATCTGGAAGCTGGCCAGGGTAAAGCGGCAACCGGATTGTTGCTGTTCCAGCAAAGCCTCTTTGCCTACGAAATCCTCTGCGTCCAGGTTTACCAGCCAGCCCAGCCCCAGTTCAAAAGGTGTACGCTCAAATCCGGGTTGAGGGTCTGCCTCCGTTGAACAATCCCATCCCGCCACGATGAATCCACCTTCCAGCCGACAGGCCTCCAAAGCGGTCAGACCATAGCCCGGAATATCCAGGCTCAATGATTCACGCACGGCTATGAAACACTGCTCAATCGCACTGCGCAATTCGGGCTGAATCCAGCATTCATAGCCCAGATCGGCGGTAAAACCCATGCGCGCCGTCCGGACCATGCCCCCGGCTAATGGGAAGTCGCGTATCTCGAACGGCTTGAGATGTTCGATCCCTTCGAAACCCATATGGCTCATGACGGTTGCGGATAAGGGACCCTGTAAAGCAAATCCAGTCAAGGAACAGGTGCAGTCAGTGATCGTTACACCCTGGATATCAAACTGGATCAGCAATTTCTCAAAGTATGCCGAGTGGTCCATGTCAGAAGGCAACAGGAGATAATCATCCTCACTGTACTTGTGAAGAATCGCGTCGTCTTTCAGGCTGCCGTCTTCATTGCAGAAAACGACGTAGATACCGCGCATGGATGCGGCCCTGCTGGCCGGGCGTGTCAGCAGCCTGTCCAGGAATGCACCAGACCCCGCGCCGGTGATCCGGTATTTTCGCAGCGGAGAGACATCGAACATCGCACAGCTTTCACGAATCGCACGGTATTCTGCCACGGCATCGCCGTAATCATTGGGCAACAGGAAGCCATTCCAGTCTATGAAATCAGCATTTTCCCGTCGGTTCAGAAAATCGAAAAACGGACTTTTTTTCAACATGTTGTGGCAAACGTCCGGGTCATTATTAATATTGCATCGCTTTCAGCTCGCAATACTCGTGTAACCCTTCAACACCAAACTCTCTTCCATTTCCGGATTCTTTGTAACCACCAAAGGGCGCCTCGTGATTCGGATCGCCTCCGTTAATGGCACATTGCCCTGCTCGAATTCTTCTGGCTATGGATGTCGCCTTGTCCTTGTCTCCTGCCCATACTGCCGAGGCCAGGCCATAGGGTGTGTCATTTGCAATTTCAATCGCCTGGTCAATTGTGGAGTATTTGATCATCACCAAAACAGGACCAAAGACCTCTTCCTGCGCTATGGTCATGTCATTCGTTACATCCGCAAAAATGGTGGGTAGAACGTAATTTCCAGTGGTTAGTCCTGCTGGCATTTCGGTCCCACCTGTCACCAGCCGTGCCCCGTCGGAGACTGCCTGGTTTATATAATCGAGTACGGTCTGTTTTTGTCCGGCAGATGACATGGGGCCTATGAAAACGCCGGGGTCGGTTGGGTCACCAACGACCAGGGACTCTGCTTTGGCCTTCGCCAGCTCGACCGCTTCGTCATACCTCGACTCGTGAACAATCATTCTGGTTAGTGCATTACAGGTCTGGCCCGTGTTTACCATCACATCATTGATTCCAAAATCCATTGCAGCATTCAGATCCGCTTCTTCCGTGATGATAAATGGCGATTTACCACCCAGCTCAAGACAAACCCTTTTTACATCAGGCGCAGCGCTGTTTGTTACCTGGATCCCCGCTGAAGTGGATCCCGTGAATGTCACCAAATCGACCTCCGGATGTGAACTCAGAGCCTCGCCGATTTCTCTGCCACTGCCGTGGACCATGTTAAATACGCCTGGTGGCAAACCAACCGCGTCACACATTTCCGCAAATATGAACAAGTGGCTTGGCGTCTGGCTCGCTGCTTTAACCACCATGGTGCAACCTGCCGCAATTGCCGGGGCAACTTTTCCAATCATTTGCCAGATTGGATAGTTCCAGGGATTGATCATCGTACAAACCCCGATCGCTTCGTTAACGATTACAGAGTTGCCCACTTCTTTGAGTTCTTCCATATGCTTTGCTTTACTGGCAAAAGATTCGCAGATAATGGCCAAAGGATCTACCTGGAAAACGGCTGCGTTCTGAACCGGCATTCCCAGCTCGTCAATAATGGTCTGGGTCAGATCAGCATTTCTTTTTTCACCCTCTGCTGCGAGTTTTCTGAGGAAATCTGCTCTTTCGGCCGCAGATGTCCGGGACCAGGACTCAAACGCATTTCTGGCTGCGCTGACCGCGGCGTCAACATCTTCCGCATTACCATAGGGCACCGTGGCTGATATTTCGCCAGTGGCAGGATTGATCACTTCGCTGGTGCCCTTTCCGATCGGCTCTACCCATTGGCCGTTGATGTAGAATTTTTCGTAAGTTCTCATAGTCTTTCCTGTTTATTTTTCAATTTCACCAACCATAACCCGATCAATTTTCAGCGGCATATCCGGGTCTGGTTCACAATCCAGGTCACGCGCATACCGGTGGCCCGCAAAAACAGCGGCAGCGATGATCGCCGGCGCCTCAGCGTCACCGATTCGCTTGACAGATTTTGGCGCACCGGTAACTTCATCTTCTATGGCATCCAACAATTCATGATACAGGGTGTCCTGTGGCGTGCGACAGGTCACCAGGACGAGGTTTTCCACTTCGATGGTCTGCTCGACTTCCGTATAGGCGCAGTTCAGGGTTGCACTTTTTCCGTCAAAATGTGCAAGGGTCTGGTTGAGTACGATATGTGCACCAACTTCCGCCACGCGTTGATGTACGCGAACCTGGTCATCGGTGTAACCGGTCCATTGGGCCACCATTGCATGCGGCGTGACGTAGTAGACTTCGTTGCCGTTTTTTCTGAGCTTTTCAGCGATCAAATTGGCCATGTAGAAGCCGTCATCATCGTATACGAGGACAGATCCGGTGGGCAGTTGACCAGCCATAATGTCGTCGGGCGTAAATGTTTTATCCACCGGCGGGAGGGGGTCCAATGGTTTAAGTCGGGTGGCGCCGTAACCATCACGGCGCCATTTGGCCCCGGTGGCGATGGCCACATGGCCGGCGCCCACGTCCAGGATGTCCTGCAGGCCCAGGTCACTTTCGCGATAGATTTCCACGTTTGGCATTTTGTTCAACTGGCCCAGACGATAATCCCGCACCCGCGCCCATTCCGATAATCCGGGCAGTTGGGATTCACGGGTCACACGCCCGCCAAGCTCGCGTGTGGCTTCGGCCACGATGACGTCGTATCCCCGTTGACCCAAAGCACGGGCCGCTTCCAGGCCTGCAGGCCCGGCCCCTACCACCAGTACGAGATCGTCTGAACCCTTGTCAGCGATGTTTTCAGGGTGCCAGCCCCGGCGCCACTCTTCACCTATGGTCGGGTTTTGTGTGCAGCGGATGGGATAGTGCCGGCTATCACCCGTGTAACAGATGTTGCAGCCAATGCATTCACGGATATCGTCGACACGGCCTTGCTGGATTTTATTTGGAATAAACGGATCTGCAATGGAGGGCCGGGCGGCGCCGATAAAATCCACGATACCGCGTCTGACCTGGCTCGCCATGGTATCAGGAGAAGTGAAGCGTCCTACTGTCACTACCGGCTTGGTGGTTTTCGATTTGACCGTGGCCATGTAATTTTCAAGGGCACCCTCCCCAACAAACCGCGACACACCCATTTCCAGCGAATAATCGTTAATGTTGATGTCCCATAAATCGGGTAATTCGGCCATTTCCTCGAACATTTCCATCCGGTCAGCATGAACCGGTGTGCCGTCCGGCCCACCGCCATCATCAACGGAGTAACGAACGGCCACAGCGCAGCTGTCGCCCACGGCCTCTTTTGTATCCTCGATAATTTCACGTACGAGTCGCATGCGGTTTTCCTGGCTGCCGCCGTATTCGTCTGTACGGGTGTTCAGGGTGGGGCTCAGAAAATGATCCAGCATGTAATGATGGGTTGCGTACACATAAACAATGTCGAAGCCGGCTCTCTTTGCGCGCAACGCAGCATTCCTGTGCCAGCGCCGGAGTTCGCGGATATCTGCCTTGGTCATGGCGCGCGACTGGAAAGGATCGCCATCCAGATTGGGCATGGATACCACGTCCATCGGTACTTCCCGGCTGAAGAGATTTGGGGACCTGCTGCCGCCAACCCAAAGCTCGACACCCGCCAGGGCGCCGTATTCGTGCACCTTGTCGGTCATCTGGCGGTGGGCCCGGATGTCATCATCGTCCCACAGGGTATGGGTAGGGTAGGGGATGTCATCAGAGGCCGGGTGGATGGAGCAATATTCGGTGCAAATAACACCCCAGCCGCCTTCGGCCTTGGATGCGCGCAGGCCGTTAACCATGTGCGGGCGCAGCCAACCCATACCGGTGCAGTGCGGGACCTGGTAAAAACGGTTTTTTGCTGT
>CAYUBS010000110.1:0-6016 GCA_964443145.1 uncultured Wenzhouxiangellaceae bacterium
CGATGAACCTGAATGGTGATTACCTGTCCGACGCAATGGCCGCGGAAGTAGGTGGTATGGGTATTGCTCCCGGTGCCAACATGGCCGATCACGTGGCCGTATTTGAGGCGACCCATGGTACGGCGCCTAAGTATGCCAACCTGAATAAGGTCAACCCCAGTTCGCTGATGTTCTCCGGTTGCATGATGTTTGATTACATCGGCTGGCGCGAAGTGTCCGCGTTGATTAACCAGGCATTCGCGAAAACCATTGCCGAAAGCATCGTGACTTATGATTTCGCTCGTCAGATGGAAGGCGCAACCGAAGTCTCTACATCCGGTTTTGCCGACGCGCTGATTGCGCGGCTCTGAACCGGTAACAGAGGGTACTTTGTGAAAACGGGCTTCTATGAGGCTGTGGCAGATTGCCTGGCACTGTCTGAGCCCGTTGCAAAGTGCACCGCAGTCGCCGTGCTTGCCGATGCCCTGGATCAGGGTCTGCTGGAGCAGGACGACGCTTTCCCGGTCAAGCCAATTGGTGAACCGGGACGCCCTCTAAAGCCCGAACTGGTTGCTGCCCACAAGGTACCCCGCCGCCGTCTCGGCAGTGAAACGGGGAGGGCGGCACTGGTCCATGCCATCGCTCACATTGAATTCAATGCGATCAACCTGGCGCTGGATGCAGCTTACCGCTTCCGGGGAATGCCACAGCAATATTACCGGGACTGGATTTCTGTCGCCGTGGACGAGGCACGGCATTTCGGCTTGTTGCAGGATCGACTGATTACGCTCGGTAGCAGCTACGGTGAATTTTCTGCACATAATGGCCTGTGGGAAATGGCTGAGAAAACCGCTGATGATTGCCTGGTAAGAATGGCTCTTGTCCCTCGCGTGCTTGAAGCCAGGGGTTTGGATGTCACGCCAGGCATGATTGAGCGTCTGCGGGGCATCGGTGATCTTGAGACAATCGCAGCGCTGGAGGTGATCCTCGCGGAGGAAGTGCGGCACGTGGCGATCGGAACCCATTGGTTCAGGTATTGCTGTGAACGTGCCGGTGTCGAACCACTGGCCACGTTTCTGGATCTTCTGCGAAAACACTACGGTAGCTCACTCAAGGGCCCTTTCAACCTTGATGCACGCTATGAAGCCGGTTTTACCGAAGACGAAATGGCCGCATTAACGGCCGGCCTTGCGGCCTGAGGGCGCGACCAACGCCCCTATATCACGTGATTCTCAAAGCCTTCCTCTGATAACGAGAGGTAGCTGCCCTGGTCATACCAGTCTGCCAGCACGATTCGTTCGGCGCTGTTGCCCTCAAGGTCAACTTGATGCACTGCAGGACGGTGGGTATGGCCATGAATCATCCGGGTCACGCCGTGGCTTTCAAAGGCGGCCTTTACCGCATCCTGGTTGACGTCCATGATGTCCATCGAGCTCGTTCCGGTGTGCTCCGTACTGGCGCCGCGGGCCTTGATGGCTAATTTCAGTCGCTGCTTTATCGGCAGTGCCAGTATCCCGGCCTGCCAGAGGGGGCTTCGCATTTGCCGACGAAAAGCCTGGTATTTAACGTCGTCTGTGCAAAGTGTATCGCCGTGTAGCAGGAGTGTCGGGGTCCCGTATAAATCGATCACGCAGGTTTCCGGCAACAGCTCCAGGCCGGCTGCCTCGGCATATCTCTTACCCAGCAGGAAATCCCTGTTGCCGTGAATGAAATAGCAGGGCACGCCATTGGCACGTAGCTCGGACAGGGCCCGGGCCGTTTCCTGTGCGCTGACTGATGGTGCATCATCGCCAATCCAGAATTCAAACAGATCGCCCAGAATGTACACGGCGGCAGCCTCGCGGGCAGGGCCGGTAAGGAACGACAGAAACCACTGTGTTCGTTGCGGTTCGCTGTCTTCCAGGTGCAGATCGGAAAGAAAGAGAGCGGCGCTCATCAGGGGTTTATTATCTCAATGTTCTCGATCACCACGGGCTCAGCGGGTACGTCGCTGAAAGGCGATACGTTGGTGGTCTGTACAAACCGAATTTCGTCAACGACTTCCAGTCCGGCTGTAACCCTGCCGAACACGGTGTAACCCCATTCCCGGGAGTTGTTCTCACTGACGTGATCAAGGTTGCGATTATCCTGGACATTGATAAAAAACTGCGCAGTGGCCGAGTGTGGGTCATTGGTGCGTGCCATTGCGACAGTCCCGCGCGTATTGGACAGGCCGTTGTTGGCTTCATTTCTGATCGGTTCAGCGGTGGCTTTTTTCTGCATGTCCGGTGTAAATCCACCACCCTGGATCATGAAGTGACTGATCACCCGATGAAAAATCGTGCCATCGTAAAAGCCGCTATTGGCGTAGTTGATGAAGTTCTCGACACTTCCCGGTGCCTGTGCCGGATATAACTCAAGCTGGATATCGCCCATGCTGGTATGGATGATGGCTGCCGGGTTGCCCTGTGCAGCCAGGCCCTGGGGTAATGCGATACAGGCCAGCAAGACGATTGTGGCGAGTCGGGCCATGGCCCTCTGGTGAATGCTCATTGTGATCAACTACCTCGTTTTTCAGGTGTAAAAAGAGAAATCATACTGGTGCAGAAGGGGTGCGGCCAGCACTTTAGAAAGATAAGGCGATTTTGCAGGCCGGCAGGGCCGTTAAGCTACGGATATATGGTATAATTCCATGCTTGCATTGCTTGCTTTTCACTCCCCGAATTTCACCCATTTGGGATCAAATAAAATAATAATAAAACAACTAGATACAAGACATTTCGGAGAATTAATCTAATATGGCTGAACTCGCCAAAGAAGTGCTACAGGTAAACCTCGAAGACGAAATGCGCAAGTCCTACCTGGACTATGCGATGAGCGTGATTGTCGGGCGCGCACTTCCCGATGTCCGGGACGGTTTGAAACCCGTTCACCGCCGCGTTTTGTTTGCGATGAATGTGCTGGGGAACGACTGGAACAAGCCTTATAAAAAGTCCGCTCGTGTGGTTGGTGACGTGATTGGTAAATACCATCCGCATGGCGATACGGCGGTTTACGACACCATTGTCAGAATGGCCCAGCCTTTCGCCATGCGCTACATGCTGGTGGATGGTCAGGGTAATTTCGGTTCAGTTGATGGCGACGCGCCGGCGGCGATGCGTTACACCGAAGTCCGTATGTCCAGGCTGGCTCACGACCTGCTATCTGACCTGGAAAAGGACACGGTTGATTTCGTTCCCAACTATGATGAAACAGAAATGGAACCGCAGGTCATGCCGACGCGGGTACCCACCCTGTTGGTCAATGGTTCGGCTGGCATCGCGGTGGGCATGGCGACCAATATCCCACCACACAATATCAACGAAGTCATTAATGCCACGATAGCGCTGGTCGACAATCCGGAGTTATCGGTCGAAGAACTGATGGTGTTCCTGCCGGGTCCGGATTTTCCGACGGCGGGAATTATTAATGGTGCGGCCGGTATTCACGAGGCCTACCACACCGGGCGCGGTCGTATATACATGCGGGCCCGCTACCATATCGAGACCAATGACGCCAACGGCAAGCAGTCGATCATCGTTACGGAGCTTCCTTACCAGGTTAACAAGGCGCGCTTGCTGGAAAAGATTGCCGAACTGGTCAAAGAGAAAAAAATTGACGGCATTACCGAGCTTCGGGATGAGTCTGACAAGGACGGTATGCGCGTGTTCATCGAACTTCGGCGCGGAGAGGTGCCTGAGGTCATCCTGAACAATTTGTACAAGCAGACGGCGATGCAGAGCGTTTTTGGCATCAACATGGTTGCGATTGTAGAAGGGCAGCCGCGTCTACTCAACCTGCAGGAAATACTGAGAGCCTTCATTGGCCACCGGCGCGAGGTTGTAACGCGGCGGACACTGTTCGATTTACGCAAGGCCCGGGATCGGGCGCACGCATTGGAAGGGTTGACGGTTGCCCTGGCCAATCTGGACGATGTAATTGAACTGATCAAGGCATCACCCACACCGGCTGAAGCGAAGGCGCGTCTGCTGGCCCGTCTCTGGGAGCCGGGTCTGGTTCGCGCCATGCTGGGCCAGGGAGGCGCGGAAACCTCCCGACCGGAAAACCTGGAGTCTCAATACGGATTGCAGGACAAGGGATACCAGTTATCACCTGTGCAGGCACAGGAAATCCTGAACATGCGTCTGCATCGCCTGACCGGGCTGGAGCAGGAAAGGCTTACACGGGAATACGAGGAAATCCTCGACCGTGTTAAAGCACTCTTGTTGATTTTGTCTGAGCCTGCGCGGCTGATGGAAGTGATCCGGGCAGAACTCGAAGCCATTCTCGAGCAGTATGGTGATGAGCGGCGCACAGAAATTCTACAGGACCGACTGGACCTGAGTCTGGAAGACCTGATCACGGAAGAAAACGTTGTAGTCACGCTATCGCATGGCGGTTATGCGAAATCGCAGCCGCTCGACCGTTACCAGGCCCAGAGAAGAGGCGGAACGGGCAAGTCGGCTACCAAGATGAAGGACGAAGATTTTATCGAGCGCCTGTTCATTGCCAATACGCACGATATGCTGCTGTGTTTTACCAGCCGCGGCAAGATTCATTGGTTGAAGGTGTACGAGTTGCCCCAGGCAAGCCACGTCAGCAGGGGCAAGCCGATTGTAAACCTGCTGCCTCTTGAAAAAGGCGAGCGGGTCAATGCGGTTCTTCCGGTTCGCGAATATCCAGATGATTTGTTTGTCTTTTTTGCGACTCGCGGCGGCATCGTCAAGAAAACACCGCTTTCTGACTATTCCAGGCCGCGCGCCAACGGAATCTGGGCCATTGATCTGCCCGAAGATGATGAACTGGTCAATGTCAGCCTGACTGATGGCAAACAGGACATCATGCTGTTCTCCAGCTCCGGTAAGTGTATCCGGTTTGCCGAGAGTGACGTCCGCTCCATGGGACGTGTCGCCCGTGGCGTGATCGGCATTCGTGTGCCGGAAAGTGAGCAGGTCGTTTCCATGCTGGTCATGGATGAAAGTGACGTGCTGACGGTAACTCAAAATGGCTTTGGGAAGCGCACGATGGCTGATGATTATCCGCGTCAGGGCCGTGGTGGCCAGGGTGTGATTGGGATACAGACTTCCGAACGTAACGGTGCACTCATTTCAGCCATCCAGGTGACCAGCGAAGACGACATCATGCTGATTTCGGACGGGGGCACACTGGTACGAACCAACGCTGGTGGGGTTTCCACGCTGGGCAGGAATACCCAGGGTGTCACGCTAATTCGCCTGCGGAAGGATGAAAAACTGGTTGGCCTGCAGCGAATCGAACCGGAAACGGATGCCGAAATGGGCGACGAAAACGGTGAAAATCCGGAAGTCAGTTCAACGGAAGAGTGACCACGAAAGCCCCACGGATATCGCCCAGCCCGAACCCGGTGGCTTTGTCCTCCGGGTAGAGTTCGACCAGTTTCTCGGACACGGCAGGTGTGATGTCTTTGCCATGGCATTGAAGACATAGCCCGCCGGTAGGAATGGCTTTCATAAAGCGGAATTCACTTACGGATTCCGTTTCAACCGTCTCATACCAGCTAAGCGTTTGGAACGTCTCGCCGGCCTGCTTTCTGTCTTCAAATGACTGGAGCACCAGGGACTGCCATTCGTTCGGGGCGTTATCCGGACTCCGGTTGCGTGCGCTCACGCGCGAGAGTTGCGCGCCGTATTCAATCGAAACCTCATTGCCGATGGCTTTCGCCCGGGTATTGCACACTTCCATGGCTTGCAGCGGCCCATCTGATTTCATGGCCGTTAACAGCTCTGCCTTCAGTGCGCCGGCGAAAGCCGCCGTTGCCTGTTTCGCCTGCTTGAGTTCTGCTGGCTGATCGGAACTGTATGCGTTGCCGCTTACCAGGCCGGTCAGGCAAATAGCCAATATAACTTTCTTCATGTCAGTCTCCGGCCCTTCAGGAATCGATGACGATGTCGGTAGTCAATACGGTTTCTGCGTTTAACGAGTTGGTCACAAGGCAAACGTGGTCAGATTTTTCGAGCAGTCGTTCGGCCTTGGCCTGATC
>CAYUBS010000110.1:6116-9816 GCA_964443145.1 uncultured Wenzhouxiangellaceae bacterium
AGTGAGGGCAGGGTCTCCAGCCCGTTACTGCTGACACTGATAACGCCTTCGGCTGGAGCGTCGGCTCTTACTACATAATGATGGGGATAGTCTTGCATGATGATTCTCAGAGGTTGGTAAGGATGTGTTCAGCGCTGCTGACGTGGAATTCGCCCGGCCCCTCGATATAAAGCCCGGTGACGACACCGTTTTCTGCGATCAGTGCAAACCGTTGTGAGCGCTGGCCCATGCCGAAACTGCTGGCATCCAGTTCCAGGCCCAGTGCAAGGGCGAACTCCGCGTTTCCATCTGCCAGCATCAGTAATTTGTCGGCCCCGGCGCTTTTACCCCAGGCGTTCATAACGAACACGTCGTTTACCGCGACACAAGCTATGGTATCTACACCTGCTGCAAACAACTGATCAGCACTCTCGACAAAACCGGGAAGGTGGCGTGCGGAGCAGGTGGGTGTAAATGCACCGGGTACGGAGAAAAGTACCACTTTACTATCGTTGAAAATACTCGCGGTGGTAATCGGTTCAGGGCCGTTTTGGCCCATCGTGGTGAGGTTGATGTCGGGTATCTTGTCGCCCACTTGAATGGTCATGAATACGCTCCTGTCCGGGTTGATTGAATCAACATGGTAATGACCCGACGGGAATGCAAGGGGGGAGATCAGAAAGGCTTTAAAGCAGGCTTTTAGGCAGCCATGGCCTCGGATATTGCAGTCAACAGAGTGTTGGGGTTGACCGGTTTGGTGACGTAATCGGTAGCGCCCTGGCGTAATCCCCAGGCACGATCGGCTTCGCCATCTTTGGTTGATACGAAGATGACTGGAATGTTTCGTGTGGATTCATCTCTGCCAAGTTTGCGCTTGGCCTGGTAGCCGCTCATTCCAGGCATCACGATATCCATGAGGATGACGGCGGGAAGTTCGTCGGCTGCAACTTTTAGTGCAAGCTCACCAGAGTCGACTGTAATAGTCTGATGCCCAGCCTTCTCGACAATTAGCCGCAGGCTGTATAACTGCGCTGGTGAGTCATCGACGATCAGAATTTTCGACATGTTTTCTCTCGCATCCTGCTAAGAATTCATCCCTTGCTTATGTATTATGCCGTAAATTGATGATAAATGTGAAGATCAATCTTCCAAATCATTGATTTTAACTACTGTTCGGCCCAGTGAGCGGCCATTCATCATGTCATTAAACACGGTTTCCATCGTATCCAGGGTAACTTCCTGCTTGATGATCTCATCCAGGTGAGGCGGTTTCCACTCGGTACCCAGGCGGTTCCACAAGTCACGGCGCATCGATATCGGGCAATTCGCCGAGCTGATTCCAAGCAGGCTGACGCCCCTGAGGATCATCGGGAACACTGTTGCGTTCAAGCCATGTCCACCGGCCATTCCGCAGCAGGCGATGTTTCCCCAGAGGTCAATAACTCTAGTGATTCCGGCGAGCATGTCACCGCCAACGCTGTCGATACACCCGGCCCAGCTGGCTTTTTCCAACGGTTTCTGACCCCAGTGCAGATCGTGGCGGGAGATGCACTGAGTTGCACCCAGTTGCTCCAGCCAGTCAAATTCTTCAACTTTTCCGGTAATGGCATGGGCTTCATAGCCAGCTGCAGTGAGTAAATTGATGGCTACCGTACCTACGCCTCCACTGGCCCCGGTGACGACGATGGGTCCCATTTCAGGTTTTTGTCCGTTGGCTTCCATACGAAAAAGACTCATTGCGGCAGTGAAGCCGGCAGTTCCGAGTCCCATCGCTTCGCGCATGGTGAGTCCGTCGGGTAGCGGCACAACGATGTCGCTGCTTAGTCTTAGGTATTCGGAATATCCGCCATCCCTGACTTCGGAAAGCCCGCTTCCATTGGCCAACACGCGGTCACCGGGTTTAACCTGGTCGCAACTCGATTCGACCACGACACCCGCTACATCGATGCCACCCACCAGCGGATAGCTTCGAAGGATTTTGCCTTTGCCGGTGGCGGCCAGCGCGTCTTTGAAATTGATGCCGGACCAGCCGACCTGGATCGTTACTTCACCAGCACTGAGGTCATTCAGCGAAATTGTTTCGATTTCTGAGCGGTAACCCTCGTCATCGTCATGAATTCGAAATGCTCTGAAGCTATTTGGGGTGCTGGTCATTTTCTCTTGTCCTCAATTACCGCGGTGAATCGCCCGGCCGTCCAGGTGCAATGCTGCTTCGTGTACGGCTTCTGACAGGGTGGGGTGTGCATGGATGATCCGGGCCAGGTCCTCGCTGGACCCCTGAAACTCCATCGCTACAACGCATTCAGCAATCAGTTCGGACGCGTTGGCGCCGAATATGTGAATGCCCAGGATCTCATCGGTTTCCGTATCGGCCAGAATCTTCACCAGGCCGGTTCCCTGGCCCCCGGCCAATGCACGACCGTTGGCTGCGAATGGGAAAGAGCCGGTCTTGTATTCAACCTGGGCTTTTTCGAGTTCCTGTTCGGTTTTACCAACCCATGCGATTTCCGGATCGGTGTAGACCACCCATGGCACTGTATCGAAGTGAATATGGGCGGGTTTGCCGGCAATCAGTTCAGCAACCGCGACACCTTCTTCTGATGCCTTATGTGCCAGCATTGGCCCACGTACGCAGTCCCCGACCGCCCAGACACCGGGTGCGGTGGTTTTGGATTGTTCGTCAACCTCGATCTGGCCACGCTCGGTCAGGTTAACGCCACAGTCATCGGTGAGCAGGCCATCGGTGTAGGGTTTGCGGCCTACGCTGACCAGCAGGCGGTCAAAGCTGTGCTGGTTTTCACCGGTTTTGTCCTGCACCGTCACCCGTACTTTGCCACTCTTGATTTCGGCGCTCTTGACCAGCGTGTTCAGGTGCACGTCCAGTCCCTGCTTTTTGAATTCACGTGCAGCTTGTTTGCTGACGTCTTTGTCAGCCAGAGCCAGAAACTCGGGCAGGGCCTCGAGCAGGGTGACTTTTGATCCCAGCCGGTTCCAGACAGAGCCTAATTCAAGACCGATTACACCGGCGCCAATGACGCCCAGCGTTTCCGGCACGTTGTCGAAATTCAATGCACCCACGTTGTCGACGATGAATTCCCCGTCGAAGGCAACATTGGGAATCTCTATGGGCACAGAGCCGGAAGCCAGGATGACGTTGTCGGCTTCGATCTGCTGATTGTCGCCACCATCGAGTGGCGATACCTGCACCTGACGACCGGCTTGCAACTGTCCTTTGCCGTGAAAGAACGTGACTTTGTTGCCCTTGAGTAATTGGCTGACCCCGCCGGTCAATTTCTTGACCACTTCGTCTTTGCGGGCAATCATCGTTGGTACATCGATCTGTGCATCTTTGACGCTGATGCCATGTGCCGCGTAGTCATGCTGCAGATGATGGAAATGTTTGCTCGAGTCCAGCAGTGCCTTGGAAGGTATGCAGCCTATGTTCAGGCAGGTTCCGCCGGGCGATGCTTTTCCATCCTTTCCTACGAACATATCGACACAGGCCGTTTTCAGTCCTAACTGAGCAGCCCGGATCGCGGCTACATAGCCACCCGGGCCGCCGCCGATTACGATTACGTCAAATTTTTCAGACATCTCATTTTTCCTCTAAATCAGAGCCCCAGTAACATTCTCGCAGGGTCTTCCAGTGTTTCCTTGACGGCGACCAGGAACTGCACCGCGTCCTTACCGTCGATCAGGCGATGGTCGTAGCTGATGGCCA
>CAYUBS010000111.1:0-9684 GCA_964443145.1 uncultured Wenzhouxiangellaceae bacterium
CGTATTGTATTTCCAGCGGCAGGAGTTGGTGCAGGCACCCTGGTTGGAATCGCGATGAGACATGTAGCCGGACAGCAGGCAGCGCCCGGAGTAGGCAATACACAGAGCGCCGTGCACAAATACCTCCAGTTCGATGTCCGGACACTCCGCACGGATTTCAGCGACCTCTTTCAATGACAGCTCGCGCGACAGGATGATGCGTTTGAGCCCTATGCTCTGCCAGAATTTAACCGTTGCATAGTTCACCGCATTGGACTGAACGGAGAGGTGAACCGGCAGGTCGGGCCAGCGCTCGCGCACCATCATGATAAGCCCCGGGTCGGACATGATCAGGGCATCCGGCCCCATCTCCACGATGGGCTCCAGGTCAGCCATGTAGGTTTTGACCTTGCTGTTGTGAGGCGCAAGGTTGCTGGCCAGGAAAAACAGCTTGCCCTGAGCGTGAGCCTCTTCGATCCCCAGGCCCAGCACGTTTTCTTTGCTGAACTCATTGTTGCGCACCCGCAGGCTGTAACGTGGCTGGCCGGCATAGACAGCATCGGCGCCATAGGCAAAGGCGTAGCGCATGTTCTTCAGGCTACCGGCGGGCGAGAGTAGTTCAGGTCTTTTCATGGCTTCAGGCTCGTTACCAGCTCCATTGCAGGCTGATTGCCTATTAAGCACAGTGCACAGGATTTTAGAGAAGGTTCCACTGCAAAATTGACCCAGATCAGGAAAACTTCAATTAGTGCGAAATACCGCACTAATTGGTCTGAGGTACATCTAAAATGGCACCAACGTCTGGAAAATCCAACGTTCTTCAACATACTTACCTGCACGAGGAGAAAGTCATGAGTAAGTTTAGTCATTGGTTCAAGCCCCCCCTTGTATCCGGCATTATTGGCGGTATTTTGCTTGGCGCTTTACTCCTGTCTTTTTCAGGTACGGTCGTTGCGCAGACGATCTCTGATGAGTGTTCAGAATGTCACCACGACAAAGTCCAGGAGTGGAAAGTGTCCGGTCACCCTTACAAACTGACGAAGGGTGAGGTTGCGCAAAACCGGCCTATTCCTCTGCCGGAAGGCTATGAATGGGACGAGATCTCTTACGTTATCGGCGGCTACAAATGGAAATCCCGCTACATGGATGAGAATGGCTACATCATTACCCAGGGTAGGGGAGATACGCCGGGAAATACCCAGTACAACAACCTGACGGGCGAGTGGTCCAATTACCATGCTGACGAGGCCAACGGCACCAAGCCCTACGATTGCGGCAGCTGCCACACCACAGGTTGGGTTGATAACCCCGATCCCAGCAATCTTGAGGGTAATCAGGACGGTCTGGCTGGTATCCACGGCACTTTTCAAGCCGGCGGCGTCCAGTGCATCCAGTGCCATGGCGGAGCCATGCATGCCGATTTTGGCTCGGTCGACAGTTCAGCCGCGGCCTGTGGTGCTTGTCACATCCGTGGCGAGTCCAACACCATTCCCGCCGGCGGCGGCTTTATCAGGCACCATGAGCAATACAATGAGCACCTGGCCGGCGCACATGGTTCAGCCGATTGCGTGGCGTGCCATGACCCGCACAAAAAAGGCGAGTGGTCCATCAAGGAAGACGCGCAATGTGGCGTAAGCTGCCATGCAGACAAAATGGAATCTTTTGCAAAGACCTCCATGTATGACTACGGCGTTGAATGCAAAGACTGCCACATGCCATACGCTACCAAGTCTGCCCAGGCGCTTGGTCCACACGAGGGTGACCTCCAAACCCACATTTTCTACATTGATACCGATCCTATGGCCGACATGTTCAGCGAAGACGGTCTCTTCGTGAATCTAGACGGAGACGGCAAGGCGAAAGTGACGATGGATTTCGCCTGCCAGGCCTGCCACGAAACAGCAGAATTGGACGAACTGGCGCTGTTTGCTGAAGACTTCCATGATGTAGACAAAGGTCTGGAAGACATCGGTGTGAATTCCGGATTGACCGGCACCTGGTGGGATGAGAGCAGAAGTGGTGAAGGCTACTTGCTGGAGATTGGCTATTTCGGCGACACGCAAATCATGTTCGGATCTTTCTATACCTATGACTCAACGGGCAACCAGGTTTGGCTGACATTGGAGACAGTATCGATCGATGGCATGACTGTGAACCTCAATATCTATATGCCGGATGGTGCCCAATGGGGTGCTGACTTCAATTCGGGTGATGTGAATCGCGTTTTATGGGGAACAGGAACATTTACCTTCCCGACCTGCGGTTCTGCCGATGTAGTATTGACACCTAACCAGGCGATGAAGGATATGGGCTTCACGGATCAGGCTTATCCGATAACTCGTACCCTTGAATCAGGTAATACCTGCCCGACTTTCGTCAACAATGAGATGGCAGCAGCCATGACGGCGAAGTAATACTGAAAAAGAAGTGCTGAGATCGATCAGCACCCATCAATAAAATTACGCCGCCCGGTTGGGCGGCGTTTTTTTTGCTCGTGAAAGAAGAAATTACAGTCAGGTGTGCCTGATCCCGGCGGCTTTACCTAGGTCCAGCCATCATCACGGGACACCAGCCCATAGAGGGACTCTGCACACCGGATAAGCCTGTCACACTGAACCCTTATCTCGGCTTCCGCTTCTTCAGAGGCATTAGCCTTCTTCGCCAGCTCCAGTAATCGCTCAGCATCCATTTGCCACTTGAATGAAAAGTGCTTGGCCACATCCCTGGGGTTTGTGGCCATTGATCCTGCAATGTGATCTGTGACCACACCTTCACCGGAAATGGTCCAGATGAAGTTACTTTTCTGGGCGGCCGGCCATACCTTGGCTATCAGCACCCGGGTAGGTGCCATCCAGACAGGACTGGCCTCAACGGCAACGCCGGAGATGGCCTGGATGTCGGTCATTTGCTTTACCGTGTTTCCAAGCAGTTCCTTGTACCAGGCTTTAATTCGCGCCTTTTCTGTTTGTTCCTTTGGCTCTGTCATCTGTTTCTCTCGTGTGGATCCTGGCGCTTATTCGCGCCTTGGATCAGCATGGAAGTCCGCTGCACTGCGGCTGGCCATCTTCTCGTAGACGTCCCAGCGTAGATATGCCGCTTTCTGCGCGATTCCAGCCAGCCGGTTGGCTTCTTCCGGGTTCTCCCGGGCCAACTGCGTGTAGCGTCCTTCGTGCTTGCGGTAATCCACCAGCGACAACGTCGGGCGCAGGCTGTCCAGTGTAAAGGGCACGCCTCCGGTGTCCCTGACCATGGGATTGTACCGGATCAGGGGCCAATGACCGCTGGAAACTGCCCTTTTCTGTTGCAGCATGCCTTCTTCCATGTTGATGCCATGCGCAATGCAGTGAGAGTAGGCGATGATCAGCGACGGGCCGGGGTAGGCCTCCGCCTCACGTAATGCCTGCAGAGTTTGCTGTGGGTTAGCGCCCATCGCGATTCTCGCCACGTACACATTACCGTAGGCGATGGCCTGCTGGGCCACGTCTTTCTTGCCGATGGTTTTGCCACCGGAAGCAAACTTGGCCACTGCGCCCAGCGGTGTAGATTTCGACATCTGCCCGCCGGTATTGGAATAGACCTCGGTATCCATGATCAGGATATTGATGTCCAGTCCGGAGGCCAGCGCGTGGTCGAGTCCACTGGAACCGATGTCATAGGCCCAGCCGTCTCCGCCGACGATCCAGATGGAGCGCTTGACCAAATGATCAGCCATCGATTGAAGTTGGCGCGATTCAGGTGTATCCAGCAGTTCCAGTTGGTATTTCAGATCGGCGACACGTCGGCGTTGAGCCTGGATTTCAGACTCGCTGTCCTGTGCTGAATTCAGGATTGACTGTGCAAGCTCCTCACCCACGTTACTGCCCAGGTTGTCCAGAGACATTTCAGCCTGCTTGCGATGGTGATCGGCCGACAGCCGGAAGCCCATGCCAAATTCAGCATTGTCTTCGAACAGGGAATTCGACCAGGCGGGTCCGCGTCCCGAAGGATTCTTCGACCATGGGGTCGTTGGCAGATTGCCGCCATATATAGAGGAGCAGCCGGTTGCATTGGCGACCATCATGCGGCCTCCAAACAACTGCGTAATGACTTTCAGGTAAGGTGTTTCTCCGCAGCCCGAACAGGCGCCGGAGAACTCGAACAGGGGCTGCAGGAATTGCACCCCACGCACGTTGGAGAAATCGATTTCCGAGCGCTCGTTCCATTCCAGGCGTTCAAACCAGTTCAGGTTGTCGCGTTGCGCCTCGAGGATTGGATCTTTGGGCACCAGCTTGAGGGCACGGACTTCTTCACCGGTTTCGTCAATATCGCGCACCGGGCAGGCATCTACACAGAGGTTGCAACCCGTGCAATCGTCCGGGTAAACCTGCAAGACATAACGCATTTCCGGAAAACCCCGGGCGCTGATCGGTGACGACTGAAAACTTCCGGGCGAGCCTTCAAGGTCCAGTTCGTGGCAGAATTTGGCGCGAATCGCTGCGTGCGGGCAAACGAACGAACAGTTACCGCACTGGATACATCTCTCATCCAGCCATTCAGGGATCGACTGGGCGATGCTGCGTTTTTCCCAACGGGTGGTGCCCGTGGGGTAGGTGCCGTCGACCGGTAGCCTGGAAACCGGCAATTGGTCGCCGCGGCCCGCCATCATCTCAGCCGTCACGTCCTGGACGAAGATCGGGGCGATTTTCGGCACGATGGGCCGTTCGCCAATTCCGCTGCGTTGTGCAGCATCCACGTTGACTTCAAACAGGTGAGCCAGTGCCTGGTCGACCGCCGCGTAGTTCATCTGGATGATTTTTTCACCCTTCTTGCGATAGGTCTTGGCAATGGCTTCCTTGATCTTGGTGATCGCGACATCGGTATCCATTACGCCGGCCAGTTTGAAGAAGCAGACCTGCATGATCGTGTTGATGCGCCGGCCCATGCCGGTCTCACCGGCTACTGTGTAGGCGTCAATCGAGTACAGCTTGATGTTTTTATCAACGATCTGCTGCTGCAGGCGTTCCGGTAACTTGTCCCACAGTTTGTCGGCGCTGTACGGGCTGTTCAGTAGAAGTGTCGCACCGTTGGCCGCTTTGGCGAGAATCTCGGTGCTGAAGACGAAATCGAACTGATGACAGCCGATGAAATTGGCCGATTGCACCAGGTAGGGCGAATCGATGGGTTCCGGACCGAAACGCAGGTGGGACACCGTCTGTGCCCCGGACTTCTTGGAGTCATAAACAAAATAGGCCTGTCCAAAACGGCCCGGATCAGAACCAATGATCTTGATGCTGTTCTTGTTCGCACCCACCGTGCCGTCTGCGCCCAGCCCGTAAAACATGGCCCGTACGACTTTTTCATTTTCGATGTTGAAATCTTCGTCGTAGTTGAGGCTCAGGTGTGTGATGTCATCCTTGATACCGATGGTGAATTGCCGCTTGGGATTTTTGTTTTCCAGCTCTTCGAAGATGGCTTTGACCATGGCCGGCGTAAATTCCTTGGAGGACAGGCCATAGCGTCCGCCAGCGACCACTGGCATGCTGTCAATTTTACCGTCTAGCAGTGCCTGCGCGAGGGTCGTCATTACGTCCTGGTACAGCGGTTCGCCGTTCGAGCCGGGTTCCTTGGTGCGGTCGAGCACCGCGATTCGTTTTGTGCTGCGTGGCAGTGCATTGAGCATGGCTTCGAAACAGAACGGCCGGTACAGCCGCACCACGATGCCGCCAAAACTTCCTTTGCTGTTGGCATTGAGCCAGTCGACCGTTTCGCGCACCGTTGAGGAGCCCGAACCCATTGAGATGATCACGGATTCTGCTTGCGGGTCGCCAAAGTAGTCGAACAGGTGATAGGCGCGTCCGGTTTCGGCAGCCAGTTCGTCCATCTTCTGTTGCACGATGCCCGGCACGGCCTGGTAAAACGAATTGACGCTCTCGCGCCCCTGGAAATAAGTATCCGGGTTCTGGGCGGTTCCGCGCATGACCGGGTCATTCGGGTTCAGTGCGCGGCCAAGGTGTGCCAGCACCAGATCGTGATCGACCAGTTTTTCGATGGTCGCATCTTCCAGGCAATGGATCTTGTTGACTTCGTGGGAGGTGCGGAAGCCATCAAAAAAGTGGATGAATGGAATGCGGGTTTGCAGGGTTGAAGCATGCGCTACCAGCGCCAGATCATGCGCCTCCTGCACCGTGGACGAGGCCAGCTGGGCAAAGCCGGTCGTGCGTGCGGCCATGACGTCCTGGTGGTCGCCGAATATCGACAGGCCCTGGGCTGCAAGGGAGCGTGCGGCTACATGAAACACCGTGGGTGATAATTCACCCGCAATCTTGTACATGTTGGGCAGCATCAGCATCAGGCCCTGCGATGCAGTGAACGTGGTGGACATTGCGCCGGCCTGCAATGCGCCATGCACCGCTCCGGCAGCTCCACCTTCGTGCTGCATTTCCACAACCGTGGGTATATGACCCCAGATATTCGGGGTGCCCCGGGTGGCCCATTCATCCGCCAGTTCCGCCATCGTCGATGATGGTGTGATCGGGTAAATGGCGCAAACCTCGCTTAAGCGATAGGCGACGTGCGCTGCGGCTTCATTGCCATCGAAACTCACCATGCTGGCATTCATGTCCTGCTCTTCCTGTGCATGTTTTCCTATATTTGAGGTTCTCATGACACCACCTCCGTCTTGACCATTTCCATCGCATGGCAGGGGCACTGCAGGAAGCAGGCCTGGCAGCCAGTGCACAGGTCATACTTGATTTCGTATCCTTTACCCTTGCCCAATCTGACGATTGCGTCTTCCGGGCAGGCGCCATAGCAGCCGTCACATTCAAAGCAATTGCCGCAGGAGTAACAACGGGCTGACTCAAACCGTGCCGCCTTTTCACTCAGGCCGGAGGTCACTTCGCGGAAGTCCCCGGTGCGGTGCTCCGGCGACAACGACTGCTGTTCGCGTTGTTGTGCGTCGCTGTAATAGTGCAGGTGCAGCGCGTCGAAGTTCACCGTGGGTTGCCGTGATTCCTTACTGTAGGTCGTGCCGTTCAGCCACGCGTTGATGTGGCTGGCAGCCTTCTTGCCATGTCCCGTAGCGATGGTGACGGTGCGCTCGGAAGGCACCATGTCGCCGCCGGCAAAGACGCCTTCGGCGCCGGTCATCATGTTTTCATTCACTTCTACGACGCCGTCCCACCCCAGTTCCACGCCCGGCAGGTTTTCCAGCACACTGGTGTCCACGTTTTGTCCCAGCGCCAGCACCAGGCTGTCTGCCTCAAGCGTTTCGATTTCACCTGTGGGCTGCGGCCGGCCATTTTCATCGACCTCCATCACTTCCACCTGGAAGGTGGTGCTGTCGATCTCGCGGATGGTACGCAGCCAGTTGATCTTGATGCCTTCGGCCTCGGCTTCTATGGCCTCGAACTCGTGTGCCGGCATATGTTCCCGGTCACGCCGGTAAATGATCATTGCCTCTTCGGCGCCCATGCGTTTTGCCGTGCGCGCAGCATCCATCGCGGTGTTGCCACCACCATAAACAGCAACCCGTCGGCCCAGTTTCGGTTCTTCGCCCCGTTCCACCGACGCCAGATAGCTGACCGCATCCAGGATACGGCCGGAATCACGAGCCGGAATTTCCACGTGTTTGCCGACATGTGCGCCGATCGCCATGAATACAGCGTCAAAGCCTTCTTCCTGCTTGGTCAACATCACGTCTTCGACTTTGCAGTCCAGCGTGATCTTCACACCCAGTTGCTCAATCCGTGCCACTTCTCCGTCCAGCACATCCCGCGGCATACGGTAGGCAGGGATGCCAAAACGCATCATGCCGCCGGCCATCGGACCGGCTTCACGAATTTCCACCTGGTGGCCCATCATGGCCAGATGCCATGCAGCCGAGAGTCCGGACGGTCCGGCGCCTATGACCAGGATCTTCTTACCGGTGGGCTCGCTGGTGATTTCGGGGACCCAGCCTTTTTCGAGTGCGAGATCGCCCAGGAAGCGTTCAACCGCATGGATGCTGACGGGATCGTCAACATGCTGGCGATTGCAGGAGGATTCGCAAGGGTGGTAACAGACCCGCCCGTGCACCGAGGGCATCGGGTTATCCGCCACCAGGATACGCCACGCCGCCTCGAATTCACCCGCCTGAGCCTGATCCAGCCAACCCTGAATGTTTTCACCCGCCGGGCAGGCGTGATTGCAGGGCGGTATTGAATCCACATAGATGGGTTCCTGCAGCCGGATCGGGCCGGTACCAGTGGATTGCCGAAGGTCGGGCGGTAGCGTGATGTCAGTTCGTTCGGTAGGCATAGGTGCATTCACTTCCGGAAATAAGAGGGTGAAAAAAGCTTAATTTGAAATTTCATGCGTAATTACGCAACAATTTTTGAAGTTTAAGCCCATTTCATTACGGCGTGCTGAGCCAAGTCAATAAATCCGTGTTTTCGGCTCCCTGCCGGGCATTTCGCCGGGGCAAAGCGGACAATGATGTAGAATCTGCACTTTGAACTGCAGCGCGTTGATAAGCACGCATGGATCGGGTGAATGATGTCAATGGATCGCATAAGGGACTGGCTTAAAAAAAACCAGATTACTGAGGTCGAGTGCCTCGTGCCAGACATGACCGGTAATGCGCGGGGAAAGTTTATCCCTGCTGACAAGTTCGTTAAGGAAGACAGCCGCTTACCGGAATCCATTCTGATCCAGACAGTGACCGGCGATTTCACGGAAATCCATGACGAATTGGTCGGGCCCACCGACAGCGACATGATGTTGCAGCCCGACCCGGACACCATGCGGCTGGTTCCCTGGGCGTCGGAACCGACTGCGCAGATCATCCACGATTGTTATACCCGGGATGGTGAACTGCACCCATTGGCGTCGCGCGGCGTCCTCAGGAGGGTGCTTGAACTGTACGAAGCTGAAGGCTGGAAGCCCGTGGTGGCGCCTGAAGTGGAGTACTACCTGGTACAGAAAAACACCGACCCTGACAGTGAACTGAAGGCGCCTATTGGCCGTTCCGGACGGCGCGAGGCAGGCCGCCAGTCTTACAGTATCGACGCGGTCAACGAATTCGAGCCCATCGTAGAAGAAATGTATGAGTTCTGCGAAGCCCAGGGGCTGGAGGTGGACACCCTGATCCATGAGTCCGGGATCGCTCAGCTCGAAATCAATTTCCTGCACGGCGATGCCCTAAACCTGGCCGACCAGGTGTTTGTGTTCAAGCGCACCATGCGTGAGACGGCCCTTCGGCACGGAATTTATGCCACCTTCATGGCCAAACCCATGGAGCATGAACCCGGAAGTGCGATGCACATCCACCAGAGTATCGTCGACACCAAAACGGGGAAGAACATCTTCTCTCTGGACGATGGAGGCGAGCACGAGCGTTTCAAACACTTTATCGGCGGTCTGCAAAAATACACGCCGGGCGCTATTGCATTCTTCGCACCCAGCGTTAATTCATACCGCCGCTTCGCCCCCGACATTGCAGCGCCAATCAACCTCCACTGGGGCTATGATAATCGAACCACCGGCATCCGTGTGCCAGACGGCGACGCGCAGGCACGGCGGGTTGAGAACCGTTTCCCGGGCGCGGATGCTAATCCTTACCTGGCGATCGCGGTTTCACTGGCCTGCGGTTACCTGGGCATGAAACAGAAAATCGAAGCCTCCGAACCGCACTCCGGTGATGCCTTCCTGGAACCCATCGCGGTATCCAGGAGCCTGGAGGAAGCC
>CAYUBS010000112.1:0-9639 GCA_964443145.1 uncultured Wenzhouxiangellaceae bacterium
AATAAAGGTGAAGGAGAAGAAATTCAGTCGAAGGCAACAATTACTTTTCTTTTCGATATACTGGCGCATCGAATAATAAACATCGCAAATATGAAAGGAATCAAACTGATGAATTCAAGGACGACCTGTTTCGGTAATTTTCGCTGGTCTGTATGTGTAATCGGGCTGCTGGCAGGATTTGTGTTTGCAGATGCTTTTGCCCAGGACCTGCGCGCAACGGACACCGCGTTGGGTACCTTGATTGAACAACTGGCTGATCGTCGTAGCGATGGTCTGGTGATCGAAAAATCACCGGATGGTGGCGACGTTGTTGACTTGCAAGGCCGTTTTCAGGAGGTTGTCCTCGGACAGATACTTCCCGATGGTCAGAGTATGGTGTCATGCGTGAACAGCGTCGCACAGGCCAACGTCTTTTTCGGTCGAAACCTCCTTTCCGGCGCACCTTTATCCACAGCCGAAAGTGACGCGCATGAAGCCCTGGTTGCCGAAGTCCGTAGCCACGGTATGAGCGCGCAGGAATACCAGTTTATTGGCGACTTGATCGCAAATAGGTCAGTGGATTTCCCGGCAGCTTCCTCCACCATCACTATCGTCAATAATGATGGCGCCGGAGAGGGGTTTAATGACCCGGGCGCCCCTTTCGATGACGGACCCACCAGCGCCCCGGGAGCTACGCTGGGTGAACAACGCCTTGCCCTGTTCAATGCAGCAGCTCAAGTCTGGAGTGATTTTCTGGATAGTGCAGTGACCATCCAGGTCAGGGCCCAGTTCAATCCACTGACTCCATGCTCGACCGGTGGTGGTGTTTTAGGTAGCGCCGGGTCAACGACAGTGCATGCTAACTTTGCCAATGCAGAATTTGCCAATACCTGGTATCACCAGGCGCCTGCCAACAAGAGATTTGGCTCTGACCTGAATGTTAATCCGGATATCAATGCGACGTTCAACCTGGATGTAGATACCGGGTGCCTTGGTCCCACCAGGCGCTTCTCTTATAGACTCGACAATACAGCTGCACCAGGTCTTATAAACCTGTTCGTGGTTTTACTGCACGAAATCGGTCATGGCCTGGGGTCGTCCAGTTTTACAAATGGCCAGACAGGGGTCTTTTTTGGCGGCCTTCCCGACCTTTGGGCGCGCAAGCTTTACGACAAAGCAATCGATAAAACCTGGTTTGAGATGGATGATGCCGAGCGTGTCACATCAGCGTTGAGTATAGACAAATTGCTATGGGATGGTGCCAATGTGCGCAATGCATCCGGATTTTTGACGGCAGGCCGTGAGGCTTCAACCGGTCGTGTTGAAATGTACACACCCAACCCGTTTCAGGGGGGGTCTTCGGTTTCTCACTACAACACGGCTGCGTTACCCAATCTGCTGATGGAGCCTTCGATCAACAGCGGTTTGCCGCTGACGCTGGATCTGACAAGGCAGCAGATGCGCGACATTGGCTGGTATCGCGACACCACCAACGACCTTGTGCCTGATACGATCACCAGCGTCTTACCCAGCGGCGGCACTTTGAAACCGGGCGATCCGCAAACCATCAGCTGGACTAATACCGGTGGGTTTATCCGCAATGTAACGATTGAGCTTTCGTTGGATGGCGGTGCCACGTACCCCACCGTTATAGCCTCGGATATAGCCAATACCGGCTCCTATGCATGGACGGTACCCGCCAGCGTGACCACAACGGCTAAGGTTCGGGTACGCGAGCATGATTTTCTCGCACCGCTTGGGCAGTCTTCTGCCAATTTCGGGATCAGTAGCAATACAGCACCGAGCTTCACTCCGGCGTCGGCCATTGCCCGCCAGCAGGGTAGCCCTGGAGGCGCTGCGGTTGTCGTGGGTGCGGCCAGTGATGCTGAGACTGCTAATGGCAGTTTGGGCGTAACACAGGTTGGCGACGGTACGGCCACGGGTATTAGCGTGGGCAGCATCAGTAACAGCGCGGGCACGGTATCGGCCACGCTGGCAGCTTCCTGCACAGCAACCACCGGCACGGTCCGTTTCCGGGCTACAGACCCCGGAGGTCTTACCGGCGATGGCGACCTGCAACTGAACGTGACTGCCAATACCGCACCCGTCCTGACTTATGCCAATAGCGGTGTGATTTTGGGTGCTGCCACCTCGGTCAACCCGGCCAGCGGACCGAGTGACAATGGCTCAGTGGCTTCCGTGATCGTGCAAAACAAAGGAACCTATACCGGAACGATTTCAGTTGACGGCGCGGGTGTCGTTTCCATCTCGAATGCAGCACCGTCCGGCCCGCATACGATTACCATTCGTGCCACGGACAATTGCTCAACCGTCACGGACGCGACGTTCCAGTTGCAGGTGGACAATACTGCCCCGACGTTTACTCCAGCGGGTGACATTGATCGCCAGCAGGGCAGTGAAGCGGGAGCTGCAGTCACAATCGGTGCGGTAGACGATGCACAGACTCCGGTGGGTGACCTTGTGGTGACCGAGGTTGCCGGTGGAACGGCCACGGGTATTACCGTGGGAAGCATCAGTAACAGCGTCGGCACGATATCGGCCACGTTGGCGGCATCATGTACTGCTACCGCCGGCACGGTCCGCTTCCAGGTATCGGATGGCAGCCTGAGCGGCACGGGTGATTTGAATCTGAATGTGGAACTCAATGAGAAACCGACCTTGGGTTCCTACGACGACACACTCCTCACAGAGGGCGGGGGAACAGTGGTCAGTCCGGATGCGGTACCCACCGACAACGGTAGTGTCGATAGCATCAGTGCAACCGTATTACCGGTGACCTTTGCGGGAACACTGGGTGCTGACCTGGTAACGGGTGACGTGACCATAGCGGGTGCATCGCCGATCGACTCCTACGTGATAACAGTGACCGTTACAGATAATTGTGAAGCGACAGAGCAGAGTGAAATCAAGCTGGAGGTGATTGGTGAGGTGGTATTCAAGGACGGCTTCGAAGAGTAGTTCTAGCTGTTGGCGCGCACAAACGAGTTGAAACGCATCTCCTGACCGATGCTGGTTTCCGGGCCGTGCCCGGGAACCACGACCGCCGCTTCGTCCAGGCAATAGATACGTTGCTGGATAGAGGTTTTTAGCTGTGCAGCATTGCCGCCTGGAAAATCAGTTCGGCCAACCGATCCCATGAACAACGTGTCGCCGGCGATCAACAGGCTGGATTCCTCGAAATAGAAGCTGGTTGAACCTGGCGTGTGGCCCGGCGTGTGGATGCAATTGCCACCGCATTCAAGGTCCTGCTCGTCTTCGATCCAGTGATCCGGGTCACCTATCGGCGAGTAGGGAACACCCCACATCTGGCACTGTTGTTCTAACGCGTCCCACAAGTTCTTATCAGAACGGTGTAACCAGACCGGGGCGCCGGTCTGCTTACGGATTTCGCCGGCGGCGAGGATGTGATCCAGGTGCGCATGCGTGTGGATGATGCCCACGATGCGCAGCCCCAGTGCTTTGACCGTCGCCATGATCCGTGCGGCATCCCCACCCGGATCAAAGACATAGCCGGTGCCGGTTTCGGTGTCTCCGATAATGGTGCAATTGCACTGCAACGGTCCAACAGGAAATGATTCTCGTACGATATTCAATGGACTCTATCCTTCAGGCAGAGGGTGGCCGAAAGGCCTTTGATGGTATTTCAGCATATTCGCGACTGAATGTTCTGTTAATTTCGTTTATCAACCCTAAGAGCGGCACGATGTGGGGACTGACAATTGCTTTACCCGTGGTCAGTAGTGCCACTGAAATACCGCGCTCCGGATCAGCCCAGGTAAAGATGTTTGAAAGGCCGATGTGCCCGAAAGCCTGCGGGTTGTCACCTCCCAGAAGTCCGAACCGTTTGTTTCCGAGCATGAAGCCCAGGCTGTAGCGGACCGGTAAACCCAGTGTGAGATCAAACTCCCAGAAGCTCTGCTCTGCCGTCGCATGGCGAACGGTCTTTGGAGCAAATATTTGCTCGCCGTTCCATTCACCACTCCTGAGCATGCACTGGTAAAACTGTGAAACTTCGTCAGCTGATGCGCATATATTGGCCGATGGAATGATGGCCGTCAGAAAGCGTGGGTCATTGGATAATTCCACAACATCTTTCATACTCGCCCCCAGCGCACGTTGCAGCAGTTGCTTGAACGGCGGGAGAAGAGGGTAGCCCGTCATTGCATTTTGCGCGACGCTATCTACCTTTGCCGGTGTTACCCCGCAACTCAAGCCGCGCAGGCCGAGGGGACGGGATATCTTCTGCCTCAATAACTTTCGGAAATCACTGCCGGTTGCCCGCGCGACCACTTCTCCAAGGATGTAGCCACCGGTAACCGCATGATAGGCCAGTGCGCGTCCGGGTTGAGACGTAAGCTTTGCCTTGCAAAGCAGGTCCATGACCGCTGCGGGATCGGCCAGCACCTCAGCGTCAACGGCCTCCGCTGGCAGGCTGGGTACTCCGGCCCGGTGAGCCAGTACATGCCGTATGGTGATCTTGTCCTTGCCGCTCTGGGAAAATTCCGGGATGTAGTCGCAAACCCGATCGTCTATCCGCAGGATGTTTTCTTCATCGAGCTTGTGCATCACCATGGCGCTTACGGCTTTTGACGCCGAGAAAATATTGATGGGGGTGTTGAGGGTAATGGGCACCTTTGGACTGGCGGGGGCATCACCAGGCCCATTGCCGGAGGCATGACCGATAGCGCGGTGCATGACACGGCGTCCGTTGTGCCGGATGCAAAGCTGTATCGCAGGATGTGCGCCTGAGCGGTAGAGTTGCTCGGTAAGCTGCCATATTCGGCGGATCTGCTCGGCACCAATCGCTGGTGTATCTGCGGGTTCTTCTTTGCCGATACGTGTGATGGGTTCCAGAGATGCCGGAACCCGGCAACGCGGAATTGGGTTCAACCAATTCATAGAAATGCTCCTGAAGTCAGTTGAAGCTGCTAAGCGCTGTCTGAATCCAGGTAATTTCTGAGGTATTCGAGTTCATCGGTAGCACCCTTCGCCGTTTGGCCCAGAATGTATTTTTGCACCTGGCGTCCGACAAAAGGAATTATTACCTTGACCTTGTGGGAGACGCTGTAGCGGCAACCGGTTTCTGTGGGTATCAGTTCAAAGGTACCAAAAATGGTGACCGGTTGATCCCGGACCTCCAGCGTCCAGTGGCCTTGCCAGCCTTTTCCTTCTGCATCCCACTGCTCTGTCATGTCCATAGTATTCAGAGGGTTAAATAGCTTGGCGAGTGCGCCAGGCAGGTCACGGCGCACTTCGCGCACTGCGCTGACCATGGTCCTTCCTTTCGACTCTTCCGCCTCACATTCAGAACTGAGCTCTCCCAGAGCCAGGTTTCTGTCAGTCAAAAACTCAGGGTCTGTCAGGGCCTCAAATATGGATTTGACGGGTAGTTCGTAATCAGCGTGAATCGTCACAGGACCCTCTTCTTTGGTTATTGGTTACGTTAGAACTGGCATGACCACTATATACCTCTCGAAGATTTGCTGCGTTGCGATTCGCCGCTGCCAAGTTGTAAATGGCTGCTTGATGTACAATCGGGACACCGATAATGACAGGTAAGAATTTTTGTGGCCGACCCAAATCCAGAAACCAGCGAGCAGCCCCCCTTGGTAGACCCATCGCAATATTTGCCGCCGCATGACCGGGGTTTCAGTCTTTTGCTCAAAATTGCCGGCTATCACCTGATGCTGGCCGTAGTAGCGATTTCCCTGGCATTGATCTTCCCTGATTTCATAGACCAGCTGCCTATCGGCGGTATCAATGAACTGGCTGAAGGGGGCGATCTGAGAATCTTCAATGTTGACGAGTCGGCCCCGCCAGCCGAAGACATTCAGATTGTCGAGACGTTTATCCAAACGACCAACAAGTTTGACCGCCTGGGTTACGCCAGGCAATTAACCATTGTGCTGATTGTCGTATGGCTTTTGATGTGGCCGGTCTCCTGGGTACACAGAGGCATTCACAAGGCCAGCGCGCATGATCATTCGCTGGACGAAACGACCCTGGTACTGCCGGGTATCGTGGCGTCCATCGTGCTGGTGGTCCAGCACAGTCTGGCGCTGGCGTTCAGTCTCGCGGGCATTGTTGCTGGTGTGCATTTCAGACGGGCCCTGCAGGATACCTACGATGCGTTGTTTATCCTGGTGGCTGTGGGCACCGGCCTGGCTGCAGGTGTCCGGTCACTGGAAATCGCAGCCGTCCTGACGGTATTTTTCTGTTACGCGACGCTCTACGTTTATTACCTGGGTGACGGCCTTGAATCGCACCATGAAGCGCATCGCCAGGCGCTCAAGGAAGAACGCAAGCGGGAAGAAGCAATGCGACAGCAAAACAAGCAGTGACCCCATCGTTAATTTTTATTAACTGAAATTCTGATGTTTTTTGATCTTTTTACCAAGAAAAATGGCAACTGGAAAGACGACACGCTTTCCGGTCTCACGGTAGCCCTGGCACTGGTGCCCGAAGCCATCGCATTCTCTTTCATAGCCGGTGTCGATCCCATCGTTGGTTTGTGGTCTGCCGTGTTTTTGGGCTTGATTACTTCGTCTTTCGGCGGCCGGCCGGGCATGATTTCAGGTGCTACCGGCGCCATCGCGGTAGTGGTTGCCAAGTCTGTGGAAATGGGTAACGAGGTCGGTGCGGGCATGGGCATTGATAACCTGGGCATGCAGTACCTGTTTGCCACCCTGATGCTTGCCGGCTTAATCCAGTTTCTGGTCGGTGTATTAAAGCTTGGCCGTTTTATCCGCCTGGTCCCGCACCCTGTGATGATGGGCTTCGTGAACGGCCTGGCCATCCTTATCCTGATTTCACAGTTTGAATCCTTCCGGGCTGCCGATGGCGGCTGGTTACCCGCCAATCAACTCATGGTCATGGGTGGCCTTGCCCTGCTGACCATGAGCGTGATTCAGTTTTTCCCCAGGATCACCCGGGCGGTACCTTCGATACTCGTGGCGATCATTGCCGTGAGCCTGCTCAGCTTCTTCAATGTTTTTGACACCAAGACGGTCGGGGACGTGCTGTTGGAAGGCACAGGTAGCGCTGAACTCAATGGCGCGTTGCCGATACTGTCCTGGCCCGGAGATATTGTCTGGAACCTTGAAACCATCATGCTGATCGGCGGAGTTTCGCTTACCGTCGCGATGGTGGGGTTGATCGAGTCGCTGATGACACTGCAGTTGATAGATGACATGACTGAAACCCGCGGCCATGGGAACCAGGAATGCTTTGCCCAGGGCGGAGCCAATTTCCTCTCCGGACTGTTTGGCGGTATGGGTGGGTGCGCGATGATTGGACAGAGCCTGATCAATATCAAATCGGGTGGCCGTGGACGCACTTCGGGCGTGGTCGCAGCCGCCACCCTGGCCGTGTTGATCATGGTGGGTGGCCCGGTGATCAGCCAGATTCCCATCGCGGCGCTGGTCGGTGTGATGTTCATGGTCGTTATCGGGACGTTCGAATGGGCAACCTTCAGCACATTTGGCAAAGTGCCTGCAGCCGAGATTTTCGTCATCCTGGTGGTGACACTGGTCACCGTCATCATGCACAACCTCGCTCTGGCAGTCTTTGTCGGGGTGATCGTTTCGGCGCTGGTTTTTGCGTGGCAGAGTGCACAGCATGTGCGTCTGAACCCGCACGACCTGAGCGACGGCACACGTATTTACAACCTCCAGGGCGTGCTTTATTTCGGCTCTGTGCGGGAGTTTGCCGAGCGCATGTCACCGGCCACCGACCCGGATGAAGTCATCATCGACTTCAAAGAGGCCCGGGTAGCCGACTACTCCAGTATGGAGGCACTCAATGCGATCACCGAACGTTACCGTAAAGCCGGAAAACGCCTGCGCCTGCGGCACCTCAGCCCCGAGTGCCAGACAATGATTACATCGGCAGGTAAACTGATCGTGATTGAAGTAGCGGAGGACGATCCGCATTACCACGTAGTGAGCATTTGAGCAGCCAGGAAAAAATTCGGCTTGCCATGCAATGGCAACGCAAGGGAGAGCTGGAAAAAGCCAAGTCATTGTATCGGGAGGTACTCGACGACCAGGCCGGAAACCCGGATGCTCTTCATCTTTACGGCCTGGCCTGTCATCAGCAGGGTGACCATCAAACGGCTGTTCGTTATATCGAGCAGGCCGTTCAGCAGGTACCCGGCCAGCCGGTCTTGAGGAACAACCTGGGCGATGCCCTTCGGCGGGCCGGAAACCTGGATGATGCTGCCAGGCAACTTCAACGTGCGCTGGAGCTTGACCCGGAATACGCTGGAGCGCACCTCAACCTGGGTTCTGTCTATTTCGATGCGGGCAACCATGAAGCAGCCCTGCACCATGCCCGGGAGGCTGTTCGCCTGGATCCCCTGCGAAGCGAAGCCTGGTTTAACCTCGGCCTGAGTCTGCTGGACCATATTCGCCTGGATGAGGCGGCTGATGCCTTTCGCAAGACCCTGGAGATCCGTCCGGAATACACAGCTGCGGCAGCCGCTTTGCTGTATACGCTCAATCTGTTGCCTGGAGCGGATCCTGAAGAGGTTGCCGCAGAGCATCAGAAAGTGTCGAAGATGCTATTTCCAGGCACAGCCTCCGGGTTGGGGCGAGCCATCGCAGAACGCCCTGTTCGAATCGGTTATATATCGGGTGACTTCTGCGCGCATGCCGTCAACTACTTCTTCGAACCCATCCTGCAGCATCACGAACCCTCGTTGTTCGAGGTGTTTTGCTATTCCGATACCGAAAACCCGGATGGTGTCACACGCCGCCTGCAGACTTATGCTGAAAAATGGCGTGAAGTTAAGGGCCTGCAGGACGATGAGGTACTAAGGCAGATTCGATCGGATCGCATCGATATCCTGGTCGACCTGGCGGGTTACACAAAACAGAATCGCCTTGGCATATTCGCGCGCAAGGCCGCGCCGATCCAGCTAAGTTACCTCGGTTATCCTGCCACTACCGGGCTGGAGTCAATGGACTATCGTGTGGTCGATGTGATCACTGCTCCCCGGGACGAGGGAAACCGGGGCACAGAGGCACTGCTGAGGCTTCCCGACGGGTTTGCCTGTTTCAGACCACCGCAACACGCCCCACGGGTGGCACCGTCTCCATACGTCCGGCAAGGGCACATCACCTTTGGCAGCTTTCACAAGCTGGAGAAGATTAACCCGGCCGTTGTTGAATCCTGGGCAGAGGTATTGCACCGGACACCGGGTTCACGGCTTCTGATGGCCCGGGACGACCTTGATGACTGGCAACAGGAACGATTGGCCGAAATATTCCTGGGTCACGGTATCGGAGCCGAACGCCTGCAGATGAGGCATTTGCGCTACACCGGCGCCAGTTTTCTTGAACTGTTCTCCGAAATCGACATTCAGCTCGATACCTTCCCCTGGAGCGGACATACGCTGGCCTGCATGTCCCTGTGGATGGGCGTTCCGGTGGTGACCCTGAGCGGGAATAGCCACGCGGGCAGAATGGTTGCCAGCGTTCTGGAGTCGATGGGCCTGGAAGAAATGGTCGCGAAAGACCTGGAGTCCTACATTCGTATCTGCAGTGAACTGGGTGGCGACCCTGAGCGTCTGGAGGGTTTGCGCAGCGGGCTACGCGGGCTGATGGAGAATTCTCCTCTCCGCGACGAGGCGGGCTTCAC
>CAYUBS010000113.1:0-7593 GCA_964443145.1 uncultured Wenzhouxiangellaceae bacterium
TTGGAGTTTTCCAGATGATCAATCGAGTTTGCCGTAATGGGCTGCGCAGTATTTGTGTGCTGTTGCTCCTAATGTCTTTCCATACCGCCGCACAGGCGCAGGTCGAGGACCTGGTTCAAACTCTTAGCAGTCAGCTGGGAATCTCTGGTGAGCAGGCCACTGGCGGGGCAGGTGCGCTGTTTGATTACGCCAAAAACAACCTGTCGGCTGATGATTTCGCTACGATCGCCAAGGGAATACCCGGTATGGACAGCATGCTGATGATGGCTCCAGAGCCGGAAAGCAGTTCTGCCATGGGTAAGGTCGGCAATATGCTGGGTGGCGCCGACAGTTCTTTGGGCGGGATGGCCGGACTGGCATCCAGCTTCGAGTCACTGGGGCTGAATGCAGACATGGTCAGCAAGTTCGTGCCGATTGTTTCCGACTACGTTGGAAAAATGTCGGGCGACCAGGCAATGCAACTCCTACAGGGTTTGTTTTAGCCAAATCACAATGAGGTTAGTTGGTCGGTAACGACTTCTTTCCTCCACCCCAGGAAACGCTCTGGAACAGGACTTCCTGTTCCCAGGGCCCTGATCAGCTTTTCAAGCTCTTTTCGCGATGCCAGTAAAGCCGGCTCTATGTCCAGCGCAGTAGACTGCTGCTGAACGATCTGGCGCATCTGCTTGAGTTGGGCCTTCTGCCGTTCAGTCAGTTGTTCGGGAATGGCTACCGGCGCCTGGTCGGCGGCGGCTTCAGCGAGGCTCTCAAGAAGCACACTGCCATACCGGGACAGGGCAACGGGATGAATATCCTCGATCCCGCGCAGTTCTTCGGCAGTGGTCGGCCTGGCGCGGGCTAGTTGCAGCATGCCGGCATCGGATATGACAAACCCCCGTGCACGGTTGCGTTCACTGGCTGTGATTTCCCGCCAGCGGGACAAGTGCTTCAAAGCGCGCAGCGTATCATCATCCAGCCTTCCCAGGCTCGCGAACCTCAGGTAAGCGAATTCCGGGTCAACCGGTGTCCGGGCGTTTTGTTGCATCCGGGCGATGTCTTCCTGCAGCCAGGACCAACGTCCCAATTGTTCAAGCTGGGGTTGGAGTGTCATCAGCATTTCAGGCAGCAGCACCGCGTCCATGGCGGCGTAATGCAGTTGGCGGTCTGTCAGTGGGCGTTTCAGCCAGTTGGAGCGTGTCTGCTCCTTGTCGATTTCAATATCAAACATCCACTTGACGGTGTGGTGGTAACCCAGTTGCAGTGGCTGTCCCAGCATGGCGCAGGCGACCTGGGTATCGACCAGAGGCTCCGGTAATGCCCCATACGTGTTGAGCAGTACCTCCAGGTCTTCAGTGCAACTATGCAACAGCTTGATAGTATTTGGGTTTGTGAACATTCGAACCAGCGGCTCAGCCGACTCGATCGCCAGCGGATCGAACAGCCACGCGGTCTCTCCGTCGGAAACCTGTACCAGGCCCAGGTCAGCACGATAGGTCCGCTCCCTGACAAACTCCGTGTCCAGGCCGAGGATGGGGCTCCGTGACCAGCTTTTCTCTGCTTCTTTCAGTTGTGCAGACGTTTCCAGCAGGATAGGATGCTCGGCGGCTTTAATGGCTTTATTGATCGTTATCTTTGACATATGGACCGTAATTCGAGATTCTGATTTGCAAATGCTACAGGCAAGAACATGGATATGCATTCTTCTTCTGGTTGCGAGCGCGCAGCCGGCAGTGGATTTATATGCGCAGAATGACCCTGATACCCGCTCTGAGCGGGGTTATGAGCGCCTTGGCGATGCAGCAGTGGAAGGTGATTTCGAACTCGATATGACGGTTCCCCGGTCGGAAGAGGAGCTCGCAGCCGAGCCGAAAAGAGAACAATTGACGCTGGACCAGAGAATTGCCGGTCAATTGGCACAGGCTGCAGCAGCGATGCAGGCTGGACGAATCGACCAACCTCCCAGGGACTGTGCCTGGTCACACTATCGTGCAGCAATGGATCTTGATCCGGAAAATACCGAGGCACAGCAGGGCCTGGTTGCGGTGCAACAGGTCATGGTGGCGCGGGCAATCAGGGCCGCTGAGAACCTCGATTTTGAGTCGGCTCAAAGAATCCTGGATGACGCAGTGCTGGTCATCGAGTCAACCAGGTTCATGGATGAATCTGAAGAACAGATTCGCGAAATCCGGACTGCCCAGGTTGAAAAACTTGAGGTCAGGGCGGTGACGGCAATGGATGCTGGTAAATTTACCGATGCGGAGCGTGCACTGATTGAGCTTATCGCACTGGGCGGTGCCGACAGTACCGTCAACCAGCTCAGACGGAGACTGGAAGAGGCGCGGATTTACGGCGGGTTCAAGCCGGGACAGAAGATCAGGGATCATTTCATCAACCGGGGTATCTGGACGCCCGAGTCGGTGGTCGTTCTGGCTGGCAGTTTCATGATGGGCTCTTCAGCCTTTGAGGATGACCGCAAGGACAATGAGGGTCCCCGGCACCGCGTGACCATTCGTCGCGGTTTTGCGATCGGGCTCACCGAGGTGACGGTAAAACAATTTCACGCTTTCGTCGACAAGACGGGCCACCAGACCGATGCTGAAAGGCAGGGTTTTTCAACGATTTATAACCACTCTTCAGGCCGCCTGACCGAACGCGATGACATCACCTGGGAAATGGACTACGAGGGCGGTGACGCGAATGATAGTGATCCGGTTGTGCATGTCTCGTGGAATGATGCGATGGCCTACGTGAGGTGGTTGGCGCGGGGTACCGGTAAATCTTACCGCCTGCCCAGCGAAGCGGAGTTTGAGTATGCGTTACGCGGCGGTCGCAATACGCGTTACCCGTGGGGGGATGGCGGGCCTCCAGGCCGGATTGAAAACCTTACAGGTGAAGACGATGTCTCGCGCAGCCGCCGACAGTGGTCTTCGTATTTTTCCGGTTATAGCGACAGGTTCTGGGGGCCGGCGCCGGTCGCTTCGTTCGAGACAAACCCTTATGGGCTCCACGACATCGGTGGCAACGTCGGCGAATGGGTCAGGGATTGCTGGCACGACTCCTACCAGCGCGCGCCCATTGATGGATCTGCCTGGGTGAACCCGGGCTGCAAACTGCGTATCGTTCGTGGTGGTTACTGGGCCAGTTCCCCTGAGCAGACTCGTGCGGCACACCGGCTCTCAGCCAAGCCCGATCGCCGGGATGCACGGATCGGATTCAGGATCGCCAGAGACCTTTAACCCGGGCGCGGTCACTCTTCCCGCAACAATTCTCCATCACCCAGAACGGCATTCAGTATCGCGGCCAGGCGTAGCGACGCTTTTTGCCACTGTTGCCTGATGATGACCCAGCTCTGGTCTGCAAAGTCCTGCTCAATCACCCGGCCAGGCGGGTAAGCCGAGTTCGCCACCAGGGCATGTGAGTCGTTGGTCCATTGCACAACCCCTGCCGGTTCCCATGTTTCAGGGATGCTGGACCAAACCGGTGCGGTGAGCGGGCGGTCCCAGCTATCGCCTTTTCCCAGTTTCTGATGAATCAAAACCCGGTCCCAAAACTGGTGCAGGTTGTGGGGTGTTCCTTCGAATTCAATGTTCACCGAATTTCCACCGAGATCATCCCGGTAACCCGCGTGCAGTGGCTGATGCAGATCGCCCACCAGGTGGCAAAGCCAGGAGAAAGCCTGCCGCCTGCGCTCATGATCCAGTCCAGGCAGGGTCAGCTCGTTGGCATACTTAACAATCGCAGCGGTTACGCACATGCCGTCACTGCAGTCGCGCTGACGATCGTACTGCCACGCGCTGCGCGGGATGTTCAGGTAGTGCAGGGGCGCACTCCACTCCCATTGCGGCGTCTTGCGCACCGTGTCCGGCCAAAAACAGGCTTCACCGACGGAGCGGTTCGAGAGACTGCCGAGTATCTCTTCCAGTTCGGCGGTGGCGGCCTCATCCAGCAACGCAACCGCACCTGTGCCCACAATCCGGTGGCCTTCCTGACCCCAGGCAGCAACTTCGCCGGCCAGCACAGTGAAGTTGAGGCAAATCAGAGCTATGAAAAACTTATGTAATGTCATTTGGATACAGCGGGTTCATCAGTATATTAACGAAGTATGCATTATACTGGCACAGGACGTATCAGGAACAAGTGGATTGGAGGTTCAGTTGATGAACAGAAAAACTTTGCCTGGCAGTAAAGCCATGATGTTGGTTGGTGTTTTGCTCTGCGTGTTCGGAGTGATTTTGTTGCTGTCTCCTGCTGCGGTTGGCGAGGCAGTCATTCGTCTGGTTGCGCTGGTTCTGGTCATCACCGGCGTGGCTCAACTGATCCAGGGTTTTCGGGGTGGGACGTTCGTACATAAAGCATCGGGAAGTATCCTGGGCGCCATCGTTGCCGGCGTGGGTGTGCTGGTCTGGCTGAACCCGCAACTGGGTTCGAGTTTTCTGACAGCTCTCCTGATGATGTTTTTTGTTGTTCAGGGCCTGTGGAAAATGAATTCTGCCATGCGTTTTCGTGGCATGCCCGGTTCCGGACTGATGTTGTTTGCCGCAATCATGTCACTGATCTTCGTCTTCCTGTTATGGAAGCAATGGCCCCTGGCAGGCGCCTGGGCGATTGGTGTTTTGGTGGGCCTGGATTTGCTTCTGACAGGTATCACCATGATTGTACTGGCTAACGCCCTTCGCAAATCACGTTCCTCCAACTACGTGGATACGATCAGCCTTTAAGCTTCTGTTAAGCATCTCCCTGATAAAATCAGTATGTTGGCCTGTTGTCGGGCCAACCTTGCGAGGTGAATTATGGCTAACAAACGCGTAGACGAAGCCACCATCAATGCATCACTTGATGCACATTTGCACGGGTCCCGGGCAGGCGACGTTGAGCATGCCCGGCATCTACACGAAATGCTGGATCTGATGCTGACAGAGCGTGAAGGTCCGGATGGACAGCTTTGGCTTACAGACCATGGAAAAATGCTGCTGGCAGATATGCACCGTCAGCTCAGCAAGTGTGACGGCTGCGGAGATCGCTTAAAGGACATCGTTCTGGATGCCGTCCGGCTCGGTCCTCACAAGGGCCACTGGCACGACACCAGCAGTTTTGTCCGTGACCTGCAAATCGCCACTGCCGTAGCAGATGAGCTTTGTGAAGAACGTGACGCGGGACTGAAACTCGATATCCGCGGAGCCGCTGAGGTGGTTGCCAGGCGTAAGGAGTTCGGATTGGACTCGTCACAAATTTGCGAAGTCTATGAGGAAATTGCTGAAAGCGTCGAGGGCTTCAGAGAAATATCACGCGGCTAAGAGCCAGCGGTTTCTTTGGGATTACTCGACTGATACGATGATTTTTCCCTTGGCGTGGCCCTCTTCGGAGTAGCTGACCGCAGCACGTATGTCCTGCAGTCCGTAAAGCTTGTCGATGACCGTTTTTACCTTGCCGGACTCCATCAGCCCGGCCAGGAAAGCCATATCCTCTTTGTTCAGTTGTGCCAGCAGCATGATGAATTCCTGGCTCACGAACGGAGATAGAACCATGGCCTGGATAGGACGCGTAAGTGGGCCTATCCAGTTGCCTGTGGATCCGCCAAGCATGACCAGCTTGCCATTGGGCTTCAGGACGGCCCGGTTCTTCAATAACGAATGATTACCAACGTTGTCGATGATCAGGTCGTAGCGTTGCCCGCTTTTCGTGTAGTCGTCTTTTTTGTAATCAAACACGTGGTCCGCGCCGATTGACCGCACCATGTCGACGTTCCCAGTACTACAAACGCCGGTTACTTCAGCACCCATTGATTTAGCGATCTGCACAGCGAAAGTCCCGACACCACCGGACGCCCCATTGATCAGGACGCTTTGCCCCGGCTTTAACTGGCCCTTGTCCCGAAGAGCCTGCAGCGCAGTGATCCCCGCTATGGCCACACCCGCGGCCTCTTCAAATAGCACGTTGTCCGGCTTTTTTGCCAGGGCCCGGTCTTCACGGATGGTCACGTATTCAGCAAAGGCCCCACCTGCTCCGCCAAAGACTTCATCGCCGGGATTGAATTGCAGAACATTCTTGCCAACTGCCTCGACGGTACCTGAGAAATCAACGCCCATGCTTGAGTCTTTCGGCGCGCCGATGCCGGACATCAGGCGCATCAGGTAAGGCGAACCTCTCATGTAGTGCCAGTCCAGTGGATTGACGGCCGCGGAGCGTACCTTAACCAGTACCTCGTTGTCGGCCGGGGTGGGCTTTTCTACACTCTCGAGCTCGAGTACCTCCACAGAGCCATAACAGTGGTACATAACAGCTTGCATCTGTTCTGCATCACCGGTGACAGGGGAGGGCACGGTGCACTCGGAGCTGTAGCCGATCGTGATAGCCAGCGCCGACAGGGTGAGTACGACGAGCGCGAGAATACTGCCTGTGATCTTGTAGCGTAATTTCATTCGGCTAATATACTGATTATTCTTCGTGATTACTCATGCCGCTAGTCATGCTCCCAACGGGCGGCCGCTCCCGCTCATCTACAGTCAATTTGAAGATATCCGGGCGGGAATAGTGACCGGTCGGGTCCATGTCGTAGCGGGCCTTCACGATGTCATCCCTGTCTATCTCTGAGAAAATGAGGCCTTCTTCGTCATAAAGCGGGCCAGCGATCACCTCGCCCATGGGGGACACGATTACGCTGCCTCCCCGGATCAACGGCGTATCGGCAGGCCATGATTTGTCCCTGGCTTTGCCTGGCGCAGGCGGTGCTTGAAACTGGCAGGCGCTGACCAGGAAGTTACGGCCCTCATAGGCAATATGACGCATGCTGGTTTGCCAGATTTCGCGATCATCAACAGTGGGTGCACACCAGATATCCAGGCCCTTTGCATACATCGCAGTGCGCAGCAAAGGCATGTAATTTTCCCAGCAAATCGCTGCACCCACCCGGCCAGCGGCAGTTTCCACTACCGGGATCGTCGAGCCGTCTCCTTGTCCCCAGATCAGCCGCTCAGCTGCTGTAGGCATCAGCTTTCGATGCCGTGCAAGCACTTCGCCTTCTGCCGATATGAATAACGCGGTGCAATATAATGTGGTGTTGCTGCGCTCGATGACGCCTATCACGATCGCGGTGGCACAGCGCCCCGCCATTTCAGCGATGGCCGCTATTTCCGGCCCATCAATTTCTACCGACTCCTGCCAGTAGCGCAGGAATTCCTCGCGCCCTTCGGGCGTCCGGTAGCCTACGCGGGTGCCAAAATCCGAGCCCTTGGGATAACCGCCCAGTAGTGCTTCCGGCATCACCAACAGGTCGCACCGGGATTGCTGAATTTCCTGTTCAAATGACAGGATGTGAGCCACGGTTGCCGTTGTCCCATCTGTGTGGGAACCGATTTGTAATGCGGCGAGTGTATTTTTGTTCATATTGAAATTACCTTACTTTTCAATGCGATCTATGGTGTAAATCCGGGCCCCTTCGAAGCCACTACAGCCCCCGAAACCAGTGAAGGTCATTCCCGCTTTTTCCAGCACGCGGCAGGATGCGATGTTCTCCGGCAAAACACGGCCGGTGATGCGGGGCAACTTCAACTTGCTGAATCCGAAGTCGATACAGGCCTGTGCGGCTTCTGTAGCATATCCCTTACCCCAGGCCGA
>CAYUBS010000113.1:7693-9612 GCA_964443145.1 uncultured Wenzhouxiangellaceae bacterium
CGAAAGGAGGGTCACCCGTGTAGCGGATAACTTCGGGGTCAGCGTTCAGGCGGAACAGTGCATTGGCATCATCCGGGGTGAATTCCCGATAGCCAAGCCGTCTGGATTCGAAGATAAACGCATTCATTCTGCGTAATCATACATGTTGCGGTTATCCGCTCTATCAGTGCGAGCGGGCTTCCGGGGGATGGACAGCTATTAACCTTAATGGCGCCTTAAGAAACTTGATTTAATTCAATCAGATTCTGATTTTCGTCATAGCTGTCAATATTAGATTCGTCTAATATTAAAACAGGCTGGTTGTGGTTATCCCTATGGACTTTGTACGAGGTATGAAAATGATGAATAAAGCACTGAGTCGCACCCTGATTTCCATTGGCATTCTGGCATCGACCGGTCTCGCCTACGCAATCTCCGAGCCCATTCAGCCCATTGCACCGGCTAGTGGGGTTGATCTCGCCCAGGTCGAGTTGGGCAAAAAACTGTTTTTTGATCCAAGGCTTTCCAAGTCCGGATTCATTTCCTGCAATTCCTGTCATAACCTCAGTATGGGCGGGTCCGATAATCTTAAAACATCCATTGGGCACAACTGGCAACAGGGGTCAATCAACTCACCAACCGTGTTGAACTCCAGCATGAACGTGGCCCAGTTCTGGGACGGCCGCGCGGCAGATCTCAAAGAGCAGGCTGGAGGCCCAATTGCCAATCCGGGAGAAATGGCGTTCAGCCACACGCTCGCCGTCGACGTCTTGTCTTCCATTCCACAGTACGTTGCTGAGTTCAAGCTGACGTTTGGTACCGATGACATTACGATCGACCACATAACGCTGGCCATTGCAGAATTTGAAAAGACTTTGGTTACGCCGAATTCCCGCTTTGACCAGTGGTTGTTGGGCGACAGCAAGGCCATCAACGCCGATGAACAGGCGGGTTACGAACTGTTCAAAAGCAGCGGTTGCGTTGCCTGCCACAATGGTCCGGCTGCCGGAGGCACGTCCTTCCAGAAAATGGGGCTGATCAAACCGTATCAGACAGAAAACTCTGCCGTGGGCCTCATTGGGGTAACCGGAAACGATGCGGACCGCTTCAAGTTCAAGGTCCCGACGCTGCGCAACGTGGATATGACGTACCCGTATTTTCATGATGGCGAAGCGGAAAGTCTCACAGAAGCCGTTGATGTGATGGGCCAACTTCAGTTGGGCAGGGAATTCACTAGTGAAGAGAATGCGTTAATCGTGGATTTTATGAAAACACTAACCGGAGAACAACCATCGTTTGCTTTTCCGGTTCTGCCACCTTCAACTGATGAAACCCCAAAACCGGAGCCGTTCGGATAAAGAAACCTTGGCGGGTGGTACACTTGCGGCCAAATGACGCAAAAAAAATTTCCTGGCAAAGTCCTCCACGGTAAGGTTCTATCGCTGCATCTCGGTAATCGGGATGACCTGAGCAAGCCAGCCTGTGACTTATTGAAAGCTGGTCTCGAGGGCTTTGATGGTGATAAGCACCAGGGCTCATCCCGACTTGCCTGGGAAGGTGAGTGGGAGCCTGAAGGCACGGTTCGCCGTAATGAACGCCACTGGTCGGCGGTTTCCATCGAGGAGCTTGCGCACATTACCGAGCGTCTCGATCTGGCTGAACCTTTACGCGCATCCACCCTGGGTGCGAATCTCTGTCTGGAAGGGATTGAGGCTTTTTCCCTGTTACCCAAAGGTACTAAACTGCTGTTTCCCTCCGGCGCGGTTTTAGTGGTTGAAGAATACAATCCTCCCTGTAGCGATATGGGCGCGCAGATCGCCGCCAAATACCAGACCCGATCTGGCCCGCCGCTGACAGGCAAAAGTTGGTTGCGGCCGGCCTCAGGCCGACGCGGTGTAGTTGGCGTCACTGATGTGCCCGGAGAAATCCATCTGGGTGAT
>CAYUBS010000114.1:0-9569 GCA_964443145.1 uncultured Wenzhouxiangellaceae bacterium
GCTCTCAATGTTTCCGTTGTCCTGGAAGGCAGCGTGCAACGCCGTGGCGATCAACTTCGGATTTCCGTTCAGATGGTGGATACCAGCAGTGGATTTCAATTCTGGTCCCGTGTAGAGGACGAGGAATTCGAAGATGTCTTTCTTGTGCAGGAAAAAATTGCCCATTCCGTCGTCAAGGCCTTAAGGTTGAAGTTGCTCGGAAATCCTCTAGTCACACCGGGAACCGAGAGTACACAAGCCTATGACAAGTACCTGGAAGCGCGGAACATGCTGCAGGCGCGTACGCCTTCTTCAGCGTACCAGGCGATCGAGGTTTTCAAAGAGGCACTGAATATTGACCCCAACTATGCGCAGGCCTATGCCGGCCTGGCAGACGGGTGGATTTTGCTTCGTGAAGTGGGGGACTTGACCTTGCTTGAGGCGACACTCCCGGCGCACGATGCAATTACAAAAGCGCTCCAAATCGACAACGCCTTACCAGAAGCACAGGCTGCACTGGGCATCTGCATGCTTGGCGGTGGTGCAAAATCACAGGCCAGGATTCAATTTCAAAAAGCCATTGATCTTGATCCAGAATATGCAGACGCCTATCTGCTGCAAGCCAACCTGTTACGGGACCAGGGTTACCTGTCTGAGGCAACAACGGTTTATAACCGCGCACTTTCACTGGACCCCCTCAACTCCGTCATTGTGGAAGACCAGGCGCTGTTGGCCGCATACCAGGGGCGGTTTGAAAGGGCGTCTGAATTAATTGCCTTCATCGAAGAGCAAAATCCTGGCAGGCCGGCGACAAGCCTGGTCGCGGCACAGATCTGGGCCATGGCGGGAGACTATGTAAAGGCGTTGGAGTACGCAAAAATTGCAGCAGAACTTGCTCCGGCCAGTCCCTTGGCTCTTGCGGCCGTGGTTGACTGCAACGCCCGACTTGGATTTCTGGATGAAGCCCGGAGTGCACTGGACCTGTTGCTCGAGACTGCTCCAAATAATGAAACCGCAGTCAGAACAACCCAGAGTTTTTATCTAATGACAGGTGACTACGAGGCCTTGAATTCCCTGGCGGATGCTCGTGTTGCGCCCTTTCTCAACCGCCCGGATTCGGTCGGACCCTCGTTTCTTTTTGATCGGGTCGGGTGGGCAGCCCTGGCACAACTCGCACTGGGAGATTTTCAGGCAGCGCTAGCATTATTTGAAAAAGGATTTCCAGATTCATACCTACCCGACCCCAGTCCGGCCGCTGCACGAATTCTGGCGTTATGGGCCAAAACAAAAGCACTGAGCAGCGATGCCGAAGGAGCCGCCAAATTGATTGCGGATGCAACGCAAGTCATTGAGAACGCTCGGGCGGAAGGTTGGGATGAAGGCCAACTGCAGTACGCGACGGCCAGTGTTGCCGCGGCGGCCGGATCACCTGCACAGGCACTGTCACACATTCGCAGCGCCATTGATGCCGGCTGGAATGACTTTGTATTTATCGACCACGATCCCCTGATGGCTGAAGTGGTTCAGCTACCCGAATTTCTCGAAATATCGAATTGAAGGAACCTCGCTAGAGGGCAGGAATGGCCACTTGCACGAACACCGAAGTGTTCGCGGGCAAGGCTCGCGTCAGGTTTCAATAGGCGTGAGTTGGGTCATTTCGTCATCCCTGAAAACCCGGGATACGGTCATGAACCGCACTCCGAGCGGGATTTCCAATGAGAAACTTGACCCCCTTCCGCGGGTCACATCAATCGTGATATGCATGTTTTTGTAGTACTCGAACTGATCGGAGGCCATGTAAAACCGGCAACCGTGAATTTTACCGAGACACAGATCGCGTGACCCCAACAGAAAATCACCCTCTTCAAAACACATGGGTGCTGAACCATCACAGCACCCACCGCTTTGATGAAACATAAGTTCACCATGCCGTTCCCGTAACTGATCGATGATGGCTTTTGCTGAATCAGTAACCGACACACGTGAGATGGTCATGGTTGCTCCAGGTTTTTTCAGAAGAACCCCAGCTTGTTCTTGTCATAGGACATCAACACATTCTTGGTGTGTCGGTAGTGATTGAGCATCATCTTGTGGGTCTCGCGTCCGAAGCCGGATTTCTTGTAGCCGCCAAACGAGGCATGTGCCGGATACGCGTGGAAGCAGTTGCACCAGATACGACCGGCCTGAATACCCCGGGACATGCTTTGCATTTGATGCACATCGCGTGTCCAGACTCCCGCACCCAGTCCGTATAGCGTGTCATTTGCAATTTCCAGAGCCTCCACTTCGTCCTTAAAGGTTGTGACACTCAATACGGGACCGAAAATCTCTTCCTGAAAGATTCGCATCTTGTTGTGGCCCTTGAAAACGGTCGGTTGCACGTAATAACCATCGGGGTAAAAAGAATTTTCGAACGCACCACCTCCGATCAGCAGTTCAGCGCCTTCCTGTTTTCCAACATCGATGTAATTCAGGATTTTTTCATATTGATCATTGGACGCCTGGGCGCCCATCATTGTCCCCGGGTCCAGCGTATCGCCCATCTGGATGGCTTCAATTCGTTTCAGGCAACGCGCCATGAACTCATCATAAATACTTTCCTGTATCAGGGCGCGGGAAGGGCAGGTGCAGACTTCGCCCTGGTTGAATGCGAACAGCACCAGGCCTTCGATCGCCTTGTCCAGAAATTCATCGTCTTCGGCCATAACGCTTTCAAAAAAGACGTTAGGTGATTTGCCACCCAGTTCCAGCGTGACCGGAATGATATTTTCTGACGCGTACTGCATGATGAGTCTTCCGGTGGTGGTTTCACCGGTGAATGCCACTTTCTTGATATCCGGGTGAGTGGCCAGGGGTTTGCCGGCTTCGGGCCCGAAGCCGTTGACGACATTCAATACTCCCGGCGGCAACAAATCAGCTATGGCTTCCATCACGAACAATATGGATACGGGTGTCTGTTCCGCAGGTTTCAGAACGATACAGTTTCCTGCCGCCAGGGCGGGCGCCAGTTTCCAGGCGGCCATCAGGATGGGAAAGTTCCACGGAATGATTTGGCCTACCACGCCCAGTGGTTCATAAATTTCCATGGAAACTGTAGTGGCATCCAAGTCAGTCACATCACCCGACTCAGACCGGATCACGCCTGCGTAATAGCGAAAATGATCAACCGTCAGCGGAAGGTCCGCCGCCATAGTCTCGCGAATGGCTTTTCCGTTATCCCAGGTCTCAACCAATGCCAGCGACTCCAGGTTTTCTTCGATCCGATCAGCAATCTGATTCAGAAGCGTACTGCGTTCGGTAGGGGAGGCCTTGCTCCAGGAACCTGCTGCCTTCCAGGCTGCTTTCACCGCCAAGTCGATGTCCTTGCTGTTCGACCGGGCTACCTTTGCGATAAAACTGCCGTCTACCGGCGATGTGTCATCAAAATATTCTCCGTCAACGGGAGCAACCCATTTCCCGCCGATGAAATTTTCATACTGGTCTTTGAATTGGGGTCTTTGGAATGTCATGTTGATCTCCGTGTTGATGGGCAGAATGAGAAGTCGAACCAGAATACACCTGATTAAGGGGTGTTACATGAGCTTAAACCACTTACCCAAAATCTTCGTTTCAGCTACCCGAATTTCTCGAAATATCGAATTGAAGGAGTCTCGCTACACGCAGAGACGCCTGGAAAAAGCACCGAGAGGATCTAATCCTTCAGGAACGTCTGCACCATCTTAGCGACCTTATCGGCCTCGCAACTGGTGCCTATGTGCCCGCAATTACTTGCTATTTCAACGTGCGCCTCATCGAGCGCCTTGCTCATTTCCTTACCGGGTGCCGGGTTGACCATGTGATCGTCCTCGGTGCTGATGATCAGGATGTCTGCCTGTACTCTTTGCACATAAGGTGTTTCGCTGCTGGCGCCAGGCGCGTACACGTCAAGCATCATCATCGCCCGAAGTTGAGAAAGGTAATCGTTGGCGTCCAGTTGCGCATAACTCTGGCTGGACTCCTCGATGAATTGAGGAATGGCGCCCGGCTCAATATTTTCGACGAAATACTCAGGCGTCCACAGCGTGAGCAGATTGAGGGAAGCCATGAATTCCATGATCTTCGCGTTCTCAATACCGGCTTCCTGCATGGTCTCGATAGCCGCTTCGTGGACATGCCATTGCAGCAGATCATAAGACGTCATCCTGGGTGAACCGTCGATGGGAATCGCTTTGTCCATGAATCCGGGGTACTGCCCCATCCATTGAAAAGTCTGCATCCCTCCCATGGAAACGCCCAAAACTGCCCTGGCATGGGTGATGCCCAGATGCCGGGTCAACAGCGCATGTTGTGAGTTCACCATGTCGCTGATGGCAATGACAGGAAACTGCTTGCCTGGCTGGTTCGGGCTGTTGGACGGTGACGAGGAAACTCCATTCCCCAACGCGTCCACAGCAATCACGAAATACTGGTTGGTGTCGGCCAGCTTGCCGGGACCGATTACTTCCCATTTCATAAAATCGGCGGAGGTGCCGGTAAACCAGGTCGGAAAAATGATGACGTTGGACTTGTCTTCGTTCAACGTCCCGGCCGTTTGATAACCCACCTGCACATCCAGCAGAGTGTCACCTGACGCCAGTTGTAAATCGCCAATGGCCGCCATTTGTTGCGGTGAGTCGGCCACGGCACAAGCGCAGGCGAAATAAGTAGCAAGAATCAGAATACGTAAGGGCAAGAGTCACTCCCGAATGAGTTTATTGGACGGCTGGTCGTCGCAAACGTTGCCAATCCGCTGAATATGGACGATATGGTGGGCCGTGTAGGATTATTCCGGCACGCTACTTTGACCCCTCTCTTCCTGACCCCGCGCTTCAAACCCGCTGCGCAAATGCAGGTCGCGTTGCGGGAAGGGTATTTCTATACCCCGCTCGCTGAGCCTGGTTTCCAGTGCCCAGAGAAACTGGGCGCGGGTGCGTTGCGGCCGACGGACTCCGGCCTTGGAAACCCATGCCAGCAGTTCGAAATCGAGACTGCTGTCTCCAAAATTGGTTAACCAGACCTGGGCTTCACGTCCCGGCGTGTGCTGCAAAATGTACTCAACCTCGGCAGCAGCATCCAATGCAGCCGCCTTGACTTCTTCCTTGTCGGATCCATAGGCGACGCCGAAATCGATGCGCAAACGTGCCACCGGATCCCTCAGCGTCCAGTTGGTCAGCCTGGCGGTCACAAATTCCGAGTTGGGAACAACGACATCGATGCTGTCATTGGTATTGATCACGGTGGCCCGAGTGTTGATTTCCCTTACCGTCCCCCTCAAGCCACTATCCAGTTCAATATAGTCACCCACTCTTAAGGAGCCTTCGAACAACAGGATCAAGCCGGACACGAAATTATTCACGATGGACTGCAGGCCAAAACCAATACCCACAGACAGCGCGCCTGCAATCAGGGCGAAATTGGTGAAATCCAGGCCAATGGTTCCCAGGGCGATGAAAACCGAGGAGATGATGATGATGTAATGCAAAATCCGGCCCAGGGTATAAACGACCGAGCTCTTTGCATATTTCCGCCGATTCTTCAGACGTTCCAGCAAGTGCCGGATCACCCAGGAAAGCAGAAAACCGAAAACCAGGATCATGAACATCGAGAAAATGCTGCCCAGCGTTACGGGTGCATCACCGATGTGAAAAAATTCATGGTCCAGCACGTTTTGCATCACATGCCAGACATCCCCGGAAAGCAGGCTCAGGCGCGTTCCCAGGCTCTTGAAGACACTCTGTGCCTCCACCATGTCGGAAACCAGGATGTTCTGCACCAGGGCCAGGTCATCACTGCTGTTCTCGATTTTCTTAATGATCTCGAGGGTTTCCTGGGCCACCGAGTGCGCCAGTTCGACGTTTTTCCTTGCATTCAATGCGGATCCGGGCAATGGAGTGATGAGCGTGGTCTGGCTTGCGGCGGTCCAGACTTCAGCCTGGTCTTTAGCATCCTCCACCAGGCTACCCGACGCCTGGGTCGAGGCATTAATGTCAAAACCAGGGTCCAGCGTGCCGGATTGGAACCGGTACCAATTGGCCCGGGCCAGGTTCAGGCTGTCCTGTACTTTCGCGAGCGACTGACTGGCGGCTGCCCGGGTCAGTTGCTGTTTTCGCAAAAGCTCCAGGCTGGGCTTTGGCTCGCTGGCCGACAGGACTTCCAGCAACAGGCGCTGCAGCGAGGCCATTTTGTTCGCCGCGGCGGCGGCTTCGGTACGGGCAGCATCAGCCTCGTTTTCAATAGCGTTCCAGTCCGTCTCCCCGCTGACCAGTCGCGCGCGTGCAAAGTCCTGCTGATCCCGCAAAAGCTGGGCCTGCTGCCGCAGGGCTTCGAGGCGATCTTCCTGGTATTTCAGGTTTCGGTTGTTGATTTCATAGTCGAGGCGGGCGGAAACGCGCTGCAGCCCCAGGATAATGCGGGCGGGCGCGCTGACTGCGACGGCGTCATATTGCCTGAGCAGATCATCCCGGTGTTGTTCCAGCAGCGAGGACTGACTCTGCAACTCTTCAATCCGGAGCTCCGGGACTTGTTGCTGTCCTTCAATATCACGCCATTGCCCACGCAGAGAAAGCAATTCGTCGAGGGTATAGGCTTCCCGGGTCAGTATCGGTTCGAAAGCCACAGGTTCAGTACCGTGAAGCGCCAGAACCCATAAATCCACCTGCCCCTGAAGCACGGCGAACAGGTTTTGAGCCTCCACGAAATCTTCACCGTTGAGCCCCTGAAATCTCTCCTGTACCAAGGCGCGTAATTGGCCCATCCTTTGCTGGAACTCTTCCGGCGAAGATGTTTCGATACCGCTCCACCAGGTCAGCGGAAGGCTGGTGATGTCCGGTGGCTGCCAGTGTTGATTTTCAGCGGTTTCATTCGCCTGCCCGGACTGTGGTTCCTGCGCCGTAACGGGCAAGGCCCACAAACACAACAGAAAAAACGTGCCCAGCAGGGCTGTAATCCGGTGAATGGGTATAGGGAAAAACATCGCAGTGGTCATTTTATGCTTAAACCGGGAAGATTGAACACCCATTCGGGATACTTTTTGCCAATAGGTCAATAACTGGAATCCGCCAGCAGCGTTTCTGCCAGGTCTACGATTTCATAATCTATCGGCGTCGTCTGCCCTTGCCGGACAGCCACTCTTTGGGCGTATTCTTCTGACCGGCGCAAGGCGAGGACAAGGGCATGCAGGAATCAGTTTTCGCCCTGAGCCAGATCCATCGAATGCACCCTGACGTCCTGCAACATGCCGATCATCAGCTTAGAGGCGACCTTCCTTCCTGCCTTGTGCTTGATATGGCTGGCAAATCCTGCCACTTTTTCCGTAAAGGTGTCAGCACCGAGTATCACCAGCGTGCCGGATCTATAAGGCACTCCAATCAGAACAATCTGCATCGCGCTGTAGCTGCCGCTGACAAAATATTCCCGATGGACGGCTGCGACGACATCATCTTGCACACGACCGAAGCGATGGATCAGCGAGTAGATGGGCCTGTCTTCGACCGGTTTGCGCGCCAGCAGGAATGCCTGAATGATATTTGGACCCATGTCCGCCGACGTCTGCGAGAGTTCTCCTGAATACTGAAGCAGCACGATGGGTAACCATTCATCCCAATAGTGATTCACCAGCTGGAAGTGCTCTGCCGGCGACCAGTTTTTACCGCCCTCCTGATAGGCCGCGATGCCTTCCAGCCCGTCCTGCCGGTAACGCTCGTAGCGAGCTTGCAGGATGTCTTCAAAGGCAGTGCTGAAGCGTGCGCGCTCCGCCTCGTCGAACGGAGAATCAAGGTCAAGACCCTGTAAGTTCCGCAACTCTCCGGCACTCAGGTTGACCTCGTCCCTGCCCTTCAGAAGCCGTTTGACTTCCCGGGAATCGCCTTCCTGAAACTCGATCGGGGGAAATTCCGGACTGGTGTCGAGGCGCCACACCTCGGCACCCGATATCCCCGCACTGGCCCACTGACGACGCATCAGCACACGGCCGACAATGGCGGTCGGTGCATCGATAAACAGGGCAAAAGCCGTGTAGATATCGAACGAGTTGGCATCAAGGGGCTTATCTTGCGGCACCTGGATTGAGGCGATGCCTCCGGCACGCACCTCGGAGAGTTGATCCTCCGTCAACCGTGCCAGTTTGATCAGCAACTCTGCGTCAACCACGACGGGGTCGATGGGTTCCGGGGTGGTCTGCGAGTTCGTCACTAAGGGGTACACTAGCAGCAGGCACATCAGAACGGCCATGCAAACCCGATGACTGTCAGACACGACGCGTATCTCCCTGTGGCTTAAAATGCAATCGAATCCTAATACTAGCAGGGCTAGCTACAGCCACAAGCAGCAATCGCTTTAATTCATGGAGTAAGGGGCCGGGCTTGCCGTAATTGCAGGTGGAGTTATTTCCGCTTTGTTTGCGATTTCAACCGGTTGGCGCTTTAGGTCGTTAAGGCCATTGCGAGCCCGAACAGAACAAATGCAATTGGTTCTGTCCCAAATGACTATCCGGTAGACAGCTCCCGCCACATGACCGGCTCCAGAAAATAGTAGGCACACCAGACGGCGCGCGTCTGGCTGCATTTCGGGATATCGATGACGACGTCGCCCTGCTTCTTCAGACCGTAGCCACCGTTCGCGTGCTCGATCAACTGGTAGCCGGTACTGGCGTCGTCCATCAGATCATTGAAAGACTCGACATCGGTCAGAGTGTGCAGGCGTCTCGCTCTGCGTAGAAAGCCGGCGCGCTGCCAGGACAGTTCTGCATCGCCCTCTATGCGCTCACGCAACTTGCGGAAGCGCTCCTCTTCGGCGCGATCAAAAAGCGGGTCCGGCCGGTCGAACAAATCGAACTCGATTTCACTCCAGTCGTGATCCGTTAGCGTCTCAAGAGCGAGCGGGAAGAATAGCTGCTCTTCGCCGTACATGTGTGCACGATAACGCTCAACGAAGTTCTTGAGTGTTTTCCGGAGCTGCGCTTCGTCGTCTTTGCTGCCACGGGTCGCTTTGTCGAGCGCGCGCGCGAACCCGATGCTCAGTTCTGAGATGTTCTCGTGCTCTTCAAGCAATGGGCCGACGCGGGCGCCGGCTTCCGGATCACGCGCCTGCAATTTGCGAAACACCCTGTCCTCGACCGGGTGGTGACACTGGTCGGGATAGTCGCTGAAGTAGTCGCAGATATCGCGCAGCAAGCTCAGATCCAGACGTAGATCCTGCTCCCCGTATTGTCGCTCGATTAGCCGGAGCAGGTCATCCGCGTGGCGGTGCTCCAGGCGCAAAAGTAAAATAGCTTCGGACATATATTTTCGTTTTGATGGTTAAGCCAAGGCCGAATAGCTTACAAGCAAATCTGAATGGGCGCTATTCCTCTTCGAAATATTTCTGAAAATAAGGCCATTGCGTCCCGCAAGACCGCAAACGAATACCTGAAGTGCGGTTTCTGTCCCAGTTGCGGAGCACGACGGATGGCGGACAGCTCAGCCCTGCTGGTGGACGAAATCCTGCCTCATCAGCCCATGCGCCAATGGGTGCTACTCCCCCGATGTTCTCCCGTGAGAGCCTGATCAGTCTTCGAATTTGAACGACACGCTGAC
>CAYUBS010000115.1:0-9543 GCA_964443145.1 uncultured Wenzhouxiangellaceae bacterium
GCCTCGTGGAAAGCACCCTCGTCGCGGAAGCTCCACAGGTACATTTTCCAGGATTTTAATTCGACGCAGGTCTCGTCCGGAACGTACTCCAGCCGGATCTCCGCGAAGTCGGGTTGGCCGGTCTTGGGGCACAGGCAAGTGAATTCTGGTGAGTCGATCCGGATGGTATAATCCCGGGTAGGTTTTGGGTTTGGAAAAACTTCAAGTTCTTTGCTGGGTAAAGTGCTCATGGCAACTCCGTAAATTTCCCTGTAGATTAGCCCGAATTAAAGATATACGAGCCACACGAATAAAACAGTCAGGCAGTGTAGCTATTTCATGAACAATACTTCAACGTCGCAGTGTGCGACAGCCCTTATATGAGACTTTCTTCGATCAAATTGGCCGGCTTCAAGTCTTTTGTCGACCCTACACATTTCCTCGCTCCGACCAACCTGACCGGCATCGTCGGCCCAAATGGCTGCGGAAAGTCGAATATCATCGACGCCGTGCGCTGGGTGATGGGCGAGGGCTCGGCCAAGGTTCTGCGTGGCGAATCGATGGCGGATGTCATTTTTTCAGGATCGTCGACCCGCAAACCGGTGGGCACGGCGACCGTGGAGTTGCTTTTTGACAATTCCGCAGGGCGCGTGGGGGCCCAGTTTGCCGGCTATAACGAGATTTCGGTCAAGCGCCAGGTCAGCCGGGATGGTGTATCGATCTATTACCTGAACGGCACGCGTTGCCGGCGCAAGGACGTCAGGGACCTGTTCCTGGGTACGGGCCTGGGGTCGCGCAGCTACTCGATCATTGAGCAGGGAATGATTTCCGAGGTTGTCGACGCCAAACCCGAGGAAATTCGTGCGCACCTCGAGGAAGCAGCGGGGATATCCAAGTACAAAGAACGTCGCCGTGAGACGGAGCGTCGCATCCAGCACACGCGCGATAACCTGTCGCGCCTGTCCGACCTGCGTGAGGAGGTTGGTAAGCACCTGGGTCGTTTGAAGCGCCAGGCCAAGGCGGCTGCACGCTACCGCAAGCTGAAGCAGGAAAAGCGTGATCTTGAATCCCGCATGATGACGCTGCGTTGGAGAAGCCTGATGGTCCGGGCTGATGCCGGTCACCAGGATCTCGCGAAGCGTGAAACGACCCTGCAGGAAAGCATTGCGCTGCAACGTGCTGCTGAAGCGGCGTTGGAGAAACTTCACCAGGACCAGGGCCAGGCCGGTGACCAGTTCAACGAAGTACAGGGTGAGCTGTATTCCGTGGGCAGTGAAATCGCCCGCCTGGAACAGACCGTCCAGCACGCCCGTGAATTGCAGGAGCGTCAAAAAACCGATTTTCAGGAAACCGAAAGCGCCTTGCAGGACCTGGAAAAGCACATGGTTCTGGACAAGGCCCAGGTCGAGCAATTAACCCAGGCGCTGGCTGAGGTTGAGCCGGCGCTGGAGACCGCACTGAAAACGGAAGAGCTGGCAACCGCGGAGATGACGGAAGCCGAGGCCGCTGTTGCCGAATGGCAGAAGCAGTTTGAGCAGCATCACCTGAAGAGCACTGACAGTAATCGGGAAGCCGACCAGGCCCGTGCTGCCATCCAGGTGCTCGATCAGCGCCTGCTGCAGGCGTCGCGTCGTGTTGAGACGCTGGACCGGGAAGCAGGATCAATCAATACCGCCAGCATTCAGGAAGAGCTTGATGGCCTGCAGGCCGAATCAAAAGACCTGGCTGGTAAAGAACAGGAACAGCAGAGCACCCTGGATGAGTTGCGCAAGAAGCTGGCGCAGACACAGGCAACACTAAGGACAGCTGAAGAGCGCAACCGCGATGTACAACGTGACCTGCATACCAGGGAGGGCCGTTTGCAGTCCTTGCAGGCCTTGCAGAATGCCGCATTGGAAGATCGCGATGGTGAGGCCTGGTTAGAGAAGCAGGGCCTTTCCGATGCGCCAAGGCTGGCCAGGATCATCAATGTTGAAAGCGGCTGGGAGTCGGCTGTCGAGGTGGTTCTCGGCCATTGGCTGCAGTCTGTTCAGGTGGCAAAAGATAGTGGCTATGACCGTGCGCTGAAGGACCTCGATCAGACATCCCTGGACTTCATAGAGGATCACCGCGGCGACGTGACAGCGCGCAAGGGTAGCCTGGCTGAAAAAGTCCAGGCGCCGGATGCAGTCATCAGCTGGCTCAACCCGATCAATACGGCGGATTCGCTGGAGCAGGCCTGGGGCGGGCGCAGCAAACTCGATGACGCCAGCTCGGTCATCACGGCTGCCGGCGAGTGGGTTGGCAAAAGCTGGGTGCGCATCGCCCGCGGGCAGGCGGAGCATGACAGCATGCTGGCGCGTGAAAAGATGATCACAGCGCTGCAGAAAGACGTAAAAAAATTATCTGCCGAGGCGGGCGGCCTGACGGATGAAATCACCTCTACCCGTGCGGTAGTGGACGAAACGGAAAAACAGATCCAGCCAGCCCAGACTGAAGTGACTGCTTCCCATCGCAGAAGAAACGAAATTGACGGCCGCCTTGAAAGCCGTCAGTCCAGCATTCGCATGTTGACCGCACGCCACAAGACGGTCAGCGAAGAATCTGCGCAATTGCGGGTCCAGGTCGGGGAGGACGAGGTTACAGTCAGTGAGGCGCGCGGCAAGCTGGAAGTTATGCTGGGTCGAATGACTGGCCTCAAGGACGAGCGTGATGGCCTGGATTCACACCGCAGCGAGTTGATGTCCCGCCGCGATACTGCCCGTACCGGCGTGGGCGCAGCCCGCGAACAACGGCATGAATTGGCCCTGAAGGCAGAATCGAGACGCGCCAGTCTGGATTCATTGAGCCAGTCACTGGCGCGCATGGACACACAGCTGAGTCAGTTGCAGCAGCGTTATCTGAGCCTGAGTGAACAACTTGCAAAGCTGCAGCAACCGGAAAAGGCCCACGAGGGCGAAATGGACGTCCTGCTGAAGCGACGGGTTGAAACCGAGACCCGCCTGGCCAGCGCACGGGCCCACCTGCAGGGTCTGGAAAACGAATACCGTGAACAGGACGCCGAGCGTCAGAAGGCTATCCAGCTGTCGGATGAAATTCGGCAGGACCTGGAGCGTGCCAGGCTTCAACAACAGGAACTGGAGCTCAATGCCCGTGCGATTAGCAAGCAGGTCGAGGAACTCGGCGGCGATGTTGCTGAACTGGCGGAATCACTGCCCGAAGAAGTCGGCGACGTGGACTGGGAAGACCAGCTTGACCAGCTGCAAATAAGGATTACCCGGCTGGAGCCGGTCAATCTGGCGGCGATCCAGGAGTTCGACGAGGAGAAGAAACGTAAAGAGTACCTCGATGCGCAGAACGACGACCTGTGTTCTGCACTGACGATGCTGGAAAATGCCATCGCCAAGATTGACCGCAAGACCCGGACCCGCTTCAAGGAAACATTCGAGTTGGTCAACAAGGGCGTGCAGGAGCTTTTCCCGCGTCTGTTTGGTGGCGGTCATGCCTACCTGGAACTCACCGGTGAAGACCTGTTGACCACCGGCGTTAGCATCATGGCACAGCCGCCCGGTAAGCGGATCAGTAGCCTGCACCTGCTATCCGGTGGTGAGAAAGCCCTGACCGCAGTGGCGTTCGTGTTTTCCATCTTCCGCCTGAACCCGGCGCCCTTCTGCCTGCTGGACGAGGTGGACGCGCCGCTGGATGACGCCAACGTGATCCGCTTTACCAGCCTGGTCAAGGAGATGTCGGAGACCGTTCAGTTCATCGTGGTCACCCACAACAAGATCACGATGGAGATGGCGCACCAGTTGAGCGGTGTTACGATGAGAGAGCCGGGCTGCTCACGCCTGGTCCAGGTTGATATTGACGAGGCTGCACGACTGGTAGCCGATTGAAGGATACACAGAGAAAAACTGAGAGGTAGGCCGTGGAAGCATCAACACTACGCTGGATTCTGATTTTTGTCGGCGTCATCATCGTGGGCTCGATTTTCCTGTTTGGAAGTCCCGAAAAAAAGCGCAAGCCAAAGGCTTCCCGTAAGTCCAGAAGCGAGCCGGCGCAACGCCGCGAGCCGACACTGGATGGCACGACTGCCGAGAGTGAGGCACGCGAGCGGGAACTGGAAGGACTGGACGACGGTGGCGATCCGGCCGGGCAGCGGGAACTCGATATCGATGAGAGCAAACCGGTACCTGTTGCGGTTCCGAAAGCAGCACCGAAGCCACCACCCAAATCGACCAGGCCGCCCGGACCACCCCCTGAAAAAATCGCCACGCTGTATCTGCTGACGCAGGACAACCACCGTATTACCGGCGCCGAATTGCTGCAGGCCACGGTTAGTACCGGCATGGAGTTTGGCGACATGAGCATCTTCCATCGACTCCCGGAAGGCTCCGATCAGCCCGTTTTCAGCATGGCGAATGCGGCCAAGCCGGGGTACTTTGAGCGCGATGAGTGGAACACCTTCGAAACCAACGGCCTGGCCCTTTTTATGGCTCTGCCGGGCCCGGTCAATGGTCTGGATGCATGGGATTCCATGTTGGCCACGGGGCGGCGCATAAGCGAGTTGCTTAACGCCGAATTGCTGGATGACACACGCAGTCCGTTCACCCGCCAGCGCGAAGCGCAGGTGCGTGAAGAGATGAGGGAATACGACCGGCAGAAGGCCTGAGCCGGCCGGGTGACACGCGTATGAACAGGTCGCAGGCAGAGCAGCGGGCAGGCCAATTGCGCGCTGAGATCGAACAACACGACTACCAGTATTACGTGCTCGATGAGCCGTCTGTTCCGGACGCCGAGTACGACCGCCTGATGCGCGAGTTGCAAGAACTCGAGGCATCCTTTCCCGACCTGATGTCTCCGGAGTCTCCGACCCAGCGCGTGGGTGGCGAGCCACTGAAAGGTTTTACGCAGGTCAGTCATGAAACACCGATGCTGTCGCTGGCCAACGCTTTTTCCAACGGGGAAATCGAACAATTCCACGACCGGGTCAGCCGCGGCCTTGAGATTGAACACGTTGACTACGTGGCCGAACCCAAGCTCGATGGCGTGGCAATCTCGCTGCGATACCGTGATGGGCGCCTGCAACAGGCCGCCACCCGGGGTGACGGCGCAACGGGTGAAGATGTCACAGCGAACGTCCGCACCATTGCCGCCATTCCGTTGCAGTTGCGCAAACCCGATGGCGGCGCAGACTGGCCCGGCCTGCTCGAGGTACGGGGCGAGATCTATATGCCACTGGCCGGTTTCGAGGCCTATAACGAGCAAGCCATTGCCAACGGTACCAAGGCATTTGTAAATCCGCGCAACGCCGCCGCTGGTAGCCTGAGACAACTCGATTCACGCCTGACCGCGCAGCGGCCACTGGCTTTTTATGCCTACAGCATAGTAGCGACAGGCGGTTTGCCGGACGGCCACTTCGATTCATTGATGCTGCTCAAAAGCTGGGGTTTTCCGGTCAACCCGGAAATTTGCAGAGTTCGTGACGCCGCTGGCTGTATCACCTACTACGGGCAGATCAGCGCCAGGCGCGATCAGTTGCCCTACGATATTGACGGCGTGGTCTTCAAGGTGGATGCATTTGAGGAGCAGCGCACGCTGGGTTTTGTCAGCCGTGCGCCGCGCTGGGCTATCGCACAGAAGTTTCCTGCCCAGGAAGAGATTACCCGCCTGCTGGGGATCGATGTGCAGGTCGGCCGCACCGGTGCGATCACGCCGGTGGCGAGACTGGAACCTGTTTTTGTCGGCGGTGTGACGGTTACCAATGCCACGCTGCACAACCTGGATGAAGTCCGCCGCAAAGACGTGCGCGTGGGAGACTGGGTGGTCGTGCGGCGTGCGGGCGACGTCATCCCCGAAGTGGCTCGCGTGGTGGTCGAGCGCAGGGAAGGAGAGCCGGAAGAATTCCAGATGCCGGAAGACTGCCCGGTCTGTGGTTCCGCTGTTGAACGGGACGAGGACGAATCCGTGTTTCGTTGCACCGGCGGACTGTTTTGCGGTGCCCAGAGAATTCGCAGCATTCAGCACTTCGCCTCGCGCCGGGCGCTGGATATCGAAGGGCTTGGCCAGAAACTGGTCGTCCAGTTGTCAGAAAGCGGCCTGGTTCATTCGATCGCTGATCTGTACACGCTCAGCCGCGAGCAGCTCACCGGGCTGGAACGGATGGGGGAGAAATCGGCCGACAAGCTGTTGGCCGAACTGGAGCGCAGCAAGGCGCCGGGCCTGGATCGTTTGCTTTATTCACTGGGTATTCGCGAAGTGGGTGAGGTCACCGCCAGCTCTCTGGCACAGCATTTCAAAACCATGGACAGCCTGATCGAGGCCAGTGAGGAAGCCCTGGTAGAGGTGCCCGACGTCGGTCCCATCGTTGCCAGCCACGTGCATGCTTTTTTCCGCGAGCAACACAACCTTGATGTCCTGTCTGAACTGGAGGCGGCTGGACTGCGCTGGCAGAGCGTTGAGGATAAGTCTGGAGAACAGCCTTTAGCCGGCCAGACCTGGGTGCTGACGGGTAGCCTGGGCATGCCGCGGGCACGGGCTAAAAACATGCTGGAATCAATCGGCGCCCGTGTGACAGGCAGTGTTTCCGCCAAAACATCGGTGGTGCTGGCTGGAGAAGCAGCGGGATCCAAGTTACGCAAAGCGGAAAAACTGGGCATCGAGGTGGTCGACGAAGAAGCTTTTCTCGTCCTGATGGAATCGCACGGGGCCGAACTCTAGTCTGCAGTACCGGCTTCGTTTTTTATCCGGTGGAGCGGGGCGGGTCGCCTTTCAGTAGCCACGTATATGTAATCGCCCGCAGTATTGAAACCCACGGCCTCATCATGCAGTCCGGGTGGGCCATGATGCTCGACCGGGGTTCGCTGGAACGCCTCGACCCAGGTTTCATTGGCTTCCCGTTGAAATACGTAGAGGCTGCGGTAAGTGATCACCGCCGCAGTCCGGCCATCGTTCGAAATATCCATGCCGGTGGGTTGTGAAACCCACAAACCGCGTTTTGGACTACCGAAAATATCCGACCGGGTCGGCGGCCTGAACCCCGGCACCTCTCCCAGAAAACGGGCTTCCAGTTTACTTTCCCAGCGCGCCAGGTCCATCGGGATGCCATAAAGTCGTGGCGGTGTATCGCGCTTACTCAGAAACAGGATCATGTCGCTGGCGGGGTCGTAAGCCACTGCCTCGACGTCCCTGGGCCCATCCTCATAGGTAACATTGAGCCGGTGGACCAGGTCGAGCTTGCTGTCGAAGTCTTCTGCTGCGGGTTCCCTGACAAAGTACAGCCTGACTTTTTTACGGCCCTGGTAGTTATCTCCGGTATCGGCGATTACCAGTAACGGGCCTTCATCGTCCATCACGCGGGTGATGTCCTCCCAGTCCTTGTTGACGGCGTCCTTGATCTTCATGCGTCCGAGATGGCGGCCGCTGCTATCGATGGCATAAATGAAATGACCGTCGTCGTTGTGCAGGAAAAACACTCCGTTTTCCCCGGCCTGTATCCCACTGGCCTCGTCCAGGTGCTTCGACTCCAGTTTCCCGGCCATTTCGAAGCGCAGGCCCGATTCGGCTGCTCTTTCCGCCTCCACCGCAGGTTCACAGCCGGGCAGCAGGAAAAACAGGATAAAAAGGCTGGGTTTGATGTTCATAAGTCAGTGTCTCGATCAACAGAGACAGTATAGAATCTACCGGGTTAAATCTCGCGTTATTTAGGAATTTTCATGCTTAGTTTTCTGTTGAGAAGCGCTTTCATTGCCGTACTGGTATTTACCAGTCTGACGGCCTGGGCGGCCAAAACCGATTTGGTTTACTTGAAAAATGGCGATCGACTGACCGGCGAAGTGAAAAGCCTGCAGCGGGGCCTGTTGCACTTCAAGACAGATCACATGGGTACAGTGCTCATCGAATGGGAAGATGTCCTCGAAATCGTCAGTGATACGGGGCAGTCCATTGAGTTGATTAACGGCCAGCGGTTTTACGGTCCCCTGGCCAAGCCCGACAACGAGGACATGGTCGCAGTTAAAACAGAGCAGGGCACGGTTGGCATGAATATCGACGATGTCATCTCGATGTACCCGGTGAAACAAGGATTCTGGAACCGCCTGGACGTCAGCGCCAGGCTGGGATTCAGTTGGGATAAGGGCAGCCAGGTTGGAAGGTACAATCTGGGCATGGATGCCGTATACCGAGACGCGAAGTTCATCACCCGCGCCGACCTGAGTTCGGAAATTACCACCCAGGATGATCGCGACAATACTGAGCGGGCAAGATTTGCTGCTAACCACGTGCGATTCAGGGGCAACAAGAGGTTTACAGATATTTTTGGCTCTATGGATAAGAACGATGAGCTGGGCCTGGATTTGCGTGTTCTGCTCGGCGCCGGTTATGGCTGGATTCCCGTTCGTTCAAATAAAGACTGGTTCTCGCTGGCTGTGGGGCTTGATGTTAACCACGAAATTCCGAGGGAAGGCGACAGTGAAACCAACCTCGAAGCGGTTGGCATGCTGCTCTATGAATACTATAAGTACAATACGCCTCAGCGAAAATTCAGCACCAGCCTGCTCGTTTTTCCCAGCCTCACGGATTTTGGGCGTTGGCGTGCGGATTTCAAAACCAATTTTCGGCTTGAACTCGTGAGCGACCTTTTTTGGGTCATGGAGTTCTATGCGACCTTGGACAGCAGGCCTCTATCAGAGAATGCCGCCAATAGTGATTACGGGGTCATCTCATCTTTTGCTTACAAATTCTGATCCACAAAGTTCACGATAGCCTGCGTGACGGCTTCGGGCTCCTCGATGCTCGATGAATGACCGCCACGCGGCAGCACCGTCAGGACCGACGAGGCAATCGCGTCGCGCATGCGCTCTGATTTGACCGGCGGCGTGGCAACGTCTTCGGACCCAACAACAATTAGCGTGGGCGTGTTGATCTTGTCCAACTGCCCGTAAACACCCTTGCGGTCGATGACGGCATGGGCCGCCCGGGTAGTGCCCTTGCGGTTCAGCCCCAACAGGCGCGAGCGCCACTTTGACCTTAAGTCCGCCCGTGCCTGATCCTGCAGGAACGTCTGACCAAACATGATGCCCATCAAGGGTTTGATGGCCAGGCGGAAGGACAGCCAGCGCCCGACAAAGGCCAGCCGACGGTAAGGGCCCTTGTTCTGTTCCGGTTCCGGGTCGGCGGTGGTTGCCAGCAGGGCCAGTGATTTGAGCAACTCCGGGTACTTGATGGCCAGTCGCATGCCGACAAATCCGCCCATGGACAGGCCGGCGAAATGACAGGGTGCACAATCGAGTTCACGGATCAGTGCGGCGGCGTCTTCGGTCAGCGAATCCATATCGTAGCCCGATTTCGTGACTTCGCTGCGCGACTGCCCGCGGTGGTCATAGCAGATGCAGCGATAGCGGCTGGAGAGCGCTTTTACCTGCTCACTGAACATGTCCCCGCTCATCAGCAAGCCGTGCGAAAACACGAAGGTTTCCGGCCCACTGCCGCTTTCTTCGTAGTAAATGTCTGCACCGTTGATACGCTTGAAGGGCATGAGCTGTTTCCTCGCTATTCGTCGGGCTTATCCGCTGCGGTCGTCATCAC
>CAYUBS010000116.1:0-9497 GCA_964443145.1 uncultured Wenzhouxiangellaceae bacterium
AATCGGCAATTCTGCGCTCTTCGTCGATGTCGAAAATGACGATTTGCTGTGTTCGCCCGGGTGTTTTGCTGGTTCTCGCCAGTGACTTCTGGTCGGTCAATGTGTTGATGGCACTCGACTTGCCGGCATTTGATCGGCCTGCGAATGCCACCTCAAACCCGCTATCTGGCGGCAATTGAGCCAGGCGGTGTGCACTGATCACATAGCGGGCTACACGGTATGGGTTGTGTTTTGTATTTTCTGATGTCATCTGATTGTCTTGTTAAGGTGGAACGTGGCAAGAGAAACCGCGATAATATCGCGCTATTCTAGCCTGAATACAGTTCATACAGACTCTGGGAGATTTTAATAATGAGTTTTTTGCTCCGGGCCATTGCCAGTTCACTGGTACTCATCAGCCTGCAAGCTTACGCGCAGGGCGACGCCAGTGCAGGACAGGCCAAGTCCGCCATTTGTGCGGCATGCCATGGTAGTGACGGTAATAGCGCCGTTCCCAACTGGCCCAAACTGGCCGGTCAGCACGAAAAATACCTGGTTCGCCAGGTGATCCTGATCAAGGATGGCGCGCGACCCGTGCCCGAAATGATGGGGATTACACCGGGGCTGAGCGACCAGGACATCCTGGATCTTGCCGCATATTATTCTTCGCAGACCGCAACCGGCGGAATAGCGGATGAGTCGAAAGTCGAGTTGGGCGCGCGTATTTTTCGCGCGGGCAATGCAGAGTCCGGCGTGCCGGCATGCATGTCCTGCCACGGCCCTGCCGGGGAAGGCAATCCACCTGCCGGTTACCCGGCGTTGGCTGGCCAACACGCCATGTATTCCGGCAAAATGCTCACGCAATTCCGGGATGGGCAGAACTGGGGTGAAGATGATGATTCCAGTCAAATCATGAACGGGGCAGCCGCAGAGCTTAGCGATGAAGAAATCGAAGCCGTGGCAAGCTACATCCAGGGCCTGTACCTGGCCACAGAATGAACTGAATACGCAAACGGTGGTCAGTAACCTCTGACCACCCAGACCACGATTTGCGGGAGCAATAAATGAGAATATCTGTTTTCCGGTTGTTTGTATGCTGTGTCAGCACCTTGTTGATCAGCAACGCGGCCATGGCACAAGGCAATGAACCCACTCCTTACCAGGAGGGATTGCATTACTTCGAGATCGAGGGGGCTCCTGCGGTTAGTGGTGACACGATTAAACTCGAAGAAGCCTTCAGTTACCTGTGCACACACTGCAACACCTTCGACCCCTATGTGCAGGCGTGGCAAAAACGTGCCCCTGACTATGTTGAATTCAGGCGAATTCCCGTGGTGTTTGGACGTGGATCCTGGGAGCTCTATGCGCGCGGTTTCGTGACCTCCGAGATGATGGGCGTACCGGACGAAGCTCACTACGCCCTGATGGACCGCATCTGGAACGAGAAGAGCATCATCCGTAATTTGGATGAGTTGGCCACTTTTTACGCCCAGTTTGGCCTGGACAAAGAGAAATTTATGTCGACCTCGCGGTCTTTTGCGGTCGATGGGAAAATGCGCAAGGATCAGACCCTGGTCCAGGCCTATGGTATTCGTGGCACCCCCTCGCTGGTGGTGAACGGAAAATACCGCATTGCCGGAAGTGCTGCTGTGCCCAGTTATGACGTCATGTTTGATGTTGTGGATTATCTGATTGAACTTGAGAGAGCGGGTTCGAAGCAAACTGTCAGTGTTGCAGCCGACTGAATCAACCAAAGATCAGGGCAGTGAACCGGGCCGGAAGCTCCGTTTACTAAGCTTCAATATCCAGGCGGGTACCTCAACCGCCCGGTACCACCACTACGTCACGCACAGCTGGCGCCAGGTTCTGCCGCATGCCAAGCGGGTCGAGAACCTGGATGCAATTGCAGAACTGGTTTCGCCCTATGACATGGTGGCGCTGCAGGAGGTCGATACCGGCAGCCTGCGTTCGGGGTTCATCAACCAGTCACGTTATCTCGCCAATCATGCCGGTATGCCTTTTTGGTGCCACCAGTCCAACCGCAAGGTCGGAACGCTGGCCTATGCCGGTAACGGCTTCCTCAGCCGCTTTGAACCGGATGCGGTGGAAGAGCATCGTCTGCCGGGTATTATTCCCGGCCGTGGAACCTTGTTGGTGCGTTTCGGTAGCGGGTTTAACGGACTGGATGTCGCCGTTGTGCACCTTGCCCTGGGTAAACGGGCCCGGGCTCAGCAGCTCAAATTCCTGGCCCGTGAACTGGACAGCAGCCGGCACCTGGTCGTGCTGGGTGACTTCAACACCCAGGTGGATACGCCGCACGTTATGGAATTGCGTGAGGCGCTTGCCCTGCAGGCTCCTACCGAGGGAATGGCAACCTACCCCTCGTGGCAGCCACAGCGAGCCATCGACCATATTCTGATCAGCAATTCACTGCGCGCAGGAGTGGCCGAGGTAATCCCCGTGGCTTACTCAGATCATTGCCCGGTGGCATTGGAGATTCAGTTGCCCGCCGAGGTTAAGCTACTGGAAGCTACCCGTCCTGTGATTAGCGTGGAGTCCGGCTCAAGCCGTTAAAATCCGGCCAGCATCCGCAGGCCAACCAGAAGTAGAAATCCACCGAACAGCCTTTTCACCAGGCTGGGGGGAAGTCTGTGGACCGTTGCTACCCCAAACGGTGCGGCGATAGCGCTGGTCAGGGCGATTCCGATAAAGGCCGGCAGGTGGACATAACCCAGTGCGCCTGCCGGTAATTCACCCCCCATTCCCAGTACGACAAATGAGAAGGTTCCCGCCAACGCAATTGGATAGCCACACGCCGCTGACGTGGCCACGGCATTCTGTGCCCTCACCCCGTGCCATAACTGCCATGGGCCGGTTAGTGCGCCGCCACCAATCCCAATCAGGCTTGAAATGGTGCCAAAGAGCAGGCCGACAATGCTGGCGCCCGGCTGGCCGGGCAGTGGTTTTTCCCCTGCGGGCTGGCGGGCCAGTAGCAATTGCAGCCCACCCAGCATCGCGAACACGCCAAACACCCTGATCATGGCCTCCCCCTCAAGCCTGTCGGCGAGGATCGCCCCGATTATGGCCCCCAGGGCCAGTCCGGCAGCGAGTGAGCGTACAAGCGGCCACCGAATGGCTCCCTTACGTTGATGTGCGATGATGGAGCTGAGGGACGTTACCAGCATCGTCCCCAACGATGTCGCTATCGCCATGTGTATGGCCCAGGGTGCAGTTTCCGGGTTTTGCAGGAACAGGTATGTGAGGGCAGGGACGACGACAAATCCACCGCCAATTCCCAGGAATCCGGCCAGGTATCCGGCCACGATGCCAATCAGGGCAAACTCAATGAGCATTTTGTATTGTTTCTCCCCATGGGCCTTGCCGGCGGGCGGCCATTTCCATATTCTGTTGCATGTGATCTACAACCTCCTTCAAGCCGCGACCCATCGTATCATTCTGACGGCATGGGCTGCGCTGGCCTGCACCCTCGTAAGCCCGGGCTTGCTGGTGGCAGATGAAAATGCGGAATTGCAGCGCGATGATTTCAGCCGGGCCTGGCGGGCAGCCACCGAAGGCAAGCGGGATGTATACAGGCAATTGATGCCAACGCTACAGGATTACGTGCTCTACCCCTATCTGAAATATGAAGACCTGAGGTTTCGCAGGGCACACGTCAGCGACGAGGAAATGACCTCGTTTCTCGAAAGCCACCAGGATTGGGCGTTCACCTCCGGGTTGAAAAGGGCCTGGTTACGTACGCTGGGTGACCGTGGCCGGTGGGATTCCCTGCTGCTGTATGCGCGGGATTCAAAAGATACCGAAGTCCAATGCTCGCTCGCCCACGCGCGGATCAAGCGTGGCGAGACAGATGACCTGGTTCCGGTAGCGCAAAAATTGTGGGCGGTCGGCAAATCCCAACCGGACGTCTGTGACCCGGTGTTCTCCTGGCTGAAAAAGCAGGATGGGATCACTTCCGGCCTGGCCTGGGAACGAATCCGCCGGGCGATGGATGCCCGCGAACCACAGCTTTCACGCTACCTTGCCCGTTATCTGCAACAGGACGAGCAAGTCTGGGCGGATCGCTGGTATCAGCAGGATCGTGGCGGTTACCGCCATCTGGCCAAGGCCCTGAATTGGCCGGACACTCAAAAAAGCCGTGATATTACGGTCTATGGCTTGCGGCGCCTGGCACGTAGTGATCCCGACAAGGCTGAGAAAATCTATAACCGGATTGAAGATCACTTTGAATGGCCTGATGACCTGCGTGGCGGAATTCTGCGGGAAATAGCCCTGTGGTCTGCAGTGGAGAAGCTGGAGGTTACGCCGCTACGAATGCAGCGTGTGCCGGCTGAATTTCTGGACGGCAAGTTGCTGGAGTGGTGGACCCGTTACGAGCTCTCCGCAGGAAACTGGCAGGGTGTTGCGGCGGCCATCGCAAGCATGCCACCGGAACAGCGGGACGATTCGCGCTGGCGCTACTGGGAGGCGCGGGCACAACTGGAAACCGGTGATTCTTCTAGCGCAACGAAACAGCTGGGCGAACTGGCCCTGGAAGCCAACTACCATGGTTTCCTGGCTGCAGATCAGTTGGGCGCACCGTATACCATTTGTCCGCAGGAGCCGGATGTTGCGGTTGAAGCCATCGAAGCGCTGCGTAATCAACCGGGTTTTCACAGGTCGCTGGAGCTTAGGCGCGCAGGCATACAGAGCTGGTCACGAAGTGAATGGCGCATGGCCATCAATGGACTGGATAAAGCCGGCTTGCGGGCCGCGGCCGCTGTGGCCACACAAGAGAACTGGCCGGATATGGCCATTTTTGCACTCGGCAACAGCGGTGACCTGCGCTGGTACGAGTGGCGCTTTCCGGTAGAGTACGGAAACCTGGTTTTCACACAAGCGGCCAACAGAAACCTGGACCCCGCCTGGGTAATGGGGCTGATGCGCTCGGAGAGCGCCATGGCGCCCGATGCGATTTCCCCGGCCGGCGCCCGCGGCCTGATGCAGGTGATGCCCGACACTGCCAAGCTGTTGGCCAGGCAGCACTCCTTCAAATACTCCGGGCGACAGCAGTTGATGCAACCCGAAGTTAATATCAAATTTGGCACGGCGTACCTGCGGGACTTGCTGAACCGTTTTGGAGACAATTCGGTGCTGGTTTCAGGTGCGTACAATGCCGGTCCCCACGTGGTTGACCGGTGGATGGGCGAGCGCGTGACCAATGATCCGACAATTTGGGTAGAAACACTGCCTTACTATGAAACCAGGGACTATATTCCCCGGGTGCTTGCGTTCTCTACCCTCTACGACTGGCGATTGAAGCAGCCCGTTTCCCGCTTGTCCTCGCGTATGCCGTCACTTGATTCAACGGCGACGAACACCATGAAGCTGATCGAAACCGCTGAAGTAGTCTGCCGGGCTCCCGGCTAGGCAGACAACGGGCAAGGAGTTGACTATGCGAATTGTGTTGCTGGGTGCGACCGGCTTTCTCGGACACCATCTTTTGCCGCAGCTTACCGCTGCAGGACACCATTGCACTGCACTTAGCCGCTACCCACAAGGCTGTCGTGAGTTGAACGTGATCCCGGACGTCGAAGTGCGGCAAGCGGATGTGTTCGATGATGAAAAGCTGAGGCAACAATTGGCCGGGGCCGATGCGGTTATCAACATGGTGGGCATCCTCAACGAGTCCGGACGAAACGGAAAAGGTTTCGAACGCGCCCACGTGGAACTGACTGAAAAAATTCTTTCTGCCTGCCAGGCCGCTGCCGTGCCGCGTTTTATGCAGGTCAGTGCGCTGGGCGCCGGCCTGGGTAGCAGCCACTACCTGGTCAGCAAGGGCCGGGCAGAGGAGTTGATCCGGGCGGCAGATCACCTCGATAGCACCATCGTGCAACCGTCCGTCATTTTTGGCGACGGCGATGCATTTTTTAACCGTTTTGCGGGTCTGCTAAAGTTTGCCCCCGTGCTGCCGCTGGCTTGCCCGGACGCGAAAATGCAACCGGTCTGGGCGGGTGATGTGGCGGCAGCGATGACGCTGGCGCTGACCGACGCGGATTCATTCGGGCAGACGCTGGTGACGGTCGGGCCCACGGTGTACAGCCTGCGGGAATTGATTGAGTTCACCGCCTGTGCCGCCGGGCTGAAACGAAAAATCATTGGTTTGCCTGGCGGCCTGTCGAGGCTCCAGGGCTTGTTGATGGATTTTGTCCCGGGTAAGCCGTTCTCCAGTGATAACTACCGTTCGCTGCAAACAGACAACACCAGCGTGGAAAACAGCCTGTGGCGGTTTGGTATCACGCCACGCTCCATTGAGAGCGTCGTCCCGGCTTACCTGTCCGGGTCTCCGAGCCAGCGCCGTCTTGACCAGTGCAGGAGGCAGGCCAATCTCTAAGCTGAACGCAACGACCTACCTGGTGGGCGGAGCGGTCCGCGATGAATTACTTGGGCTGGCCCCAAAGGAGCGCGACTGGGTCGTGGTGGGCAGCAAGCCGGAGGAATTGATTGCCCGTGGCTTTCGCCAGGTCGGAGCATCGTTCCCGGTTTTTCTGCATCCCGACTCCAGTGAGGAGTACGCGCTGGCCCGCACCGAACGCAAACAGGGCCATGGTTACCATGGCTTTACGGTTGATTTTCACCCCGGGGTCACGTTGGAAGAAGACCTGGCGCGAAGGGACCTGACTGTCAACGCCATTGCCAGGGGTGCCGATGGTGAACTGATTGATCCATTTGGTGGCCAGCGTGATCTGCAGGACCGGGTCCTGCGTCATGTCTCAGAAGCCTTTTCCGAGGACCCACTGCGGGTCTTGCGTGTCGCCCGTTTCGCGGCCCGTTTCGCGCCACTCGGATTCACGGTGCACGCCTCTACCCTGGCCCTCATGCGGGAGATGGTGACTTCCGGGGAACTGCAGCACCTCGTACCGGAACGGGTCTGGGCTGAAATTGAGAAGGCCCTGTCGGCCGCTGAGCCGGCGGTTTTTATCGAAGTGCTCCGTGCCTGTGGCGCGCTGGCCGTCATTTTGCCTGAGGTTGATCGCCTGTTCGGTGTACCGCAACCGGCCAGGTATCATCCCGAAATCGACACCGGCGTCCACGTGTTGATGTCAATGAATCAGGGGGCGGCCATGGGGGCGTCAGCTGAAGTGGTGTATGCGCTTTTGCTGCATGACCTGGGTAAAGGCATCACGCCGGATTCCTTGCTGCCTTCCCACACCGGTCATGAAAAGAGCGGGATGCCCCTGGTGAGCGCGGTCTGTACGCGGTTGCGCGCGCCGGGCGCTTATCGCGACCTCGCTCTGAAGGTCTGTGAGCTCCACCTGAGATGCCACCGTTTGCTCGAGGCACGACCTTCTACCGTTATGAAGCTGATTGAAGACGCGGACCTGTTGCGGCGTCCGGAACGCGTAGATGACTTTGTGCTGGCCTGCGAGGCCGATTACCGGGGCAGGGAAGGGATGGCCGGGCGAAGTTATCCGCAGGGTGATCGTTTGCGGTCTGCGTTGCAGGCCGTGCTGACCATTCGGGCCAGGGATATTGATACCGAAGGGCTGAATGGCAAGGAGATTGGCGAGCGGCTCAGGCATGCCAGAATTTCTGCTATAGCCGGTACCGGAGATCCTGCAGCCTGAAGCCACGTAGCGGCTGATCCAGACCGCGACCGAGTCCCATGACCTGGAATTTTTCACCCATCATGCCCGGAAGGGTTAAATGACGGGCCTGGGTTGCGAGGGCTAGCCCACCGTCTTCGCTATTGAGATTGTTTCCCGAGAGTATCGTGTCCAGTCCGCAACCCAGCAGGAACATACACTGGCTGGTGTAGCCTTCAACCTCCAGCAGGCAGTGATCGGCCGCTTCGGCCAGTGCCGTGTAATCCACCCAGCTGGTGATGTCCTGCAGGCCGGGCCAGAAAAATACATCATCGTGCGCCTGGTGCCGGTAGTGGCACATCAGGGTGCCATCTGTCCGGTCATGGCGGTAATACTCGCCGCGCGGGTATCCGTAATCTATGAACAGGGCAAGGCCACGCGTCATCATGCAGGTGACCGCATCCAGCCAATCAGCCGTGTGCAAATTGATTTCAGAGCGATAGCCCTCTGCAAATTCAACCTTGGTGTCGCTCGCGACGTGGCCCACAGCCTGCCCAAGCGCTGCCGGGGCATCACGAAAGGCCCAGCCAAAGCGGCCGCTTTCCCAGTTGACGCAAACCTGCTCTACGCCGTGTTTACCCATCCGGAAGCGCTCCACGGCGAGTGCATCCAGCACCTCGTTGGCAATCAGTACGCCCTGCCAGCCGGATTCAGGCGGATGGTCCAGCCATTCCACCCGGTCAAGCAGATCGGGAACGTGGGTCGCCAGGTGTTCCAGTTGCACCTCGCGCAGGTCTGCGCTGCGTTCCAGGATCCGGTATCGGGTTGGCCGCTTGCCGGGTTCCAGTGCCGTTAGCAAATCAGCTGCGAGCCGGCCGCTGCCGGCGCCCACTTCGAGAATGTCATAACTGCCGAGGGTTTCCGCCAGTTCGGTCACCTGGCCGGCCAGGCAGCGGGCGAACAGAGATCCAAGTTCCGGTGCGGTTACAAAGTCACCCGACTCGCCCAGCTTGTGCAGGCCCGCCGAGTAATAGCCCAGGCCGGGCTCGTAGAGCGCCATTTCCATGAACGTTGAAAATGGAATCATACCGTCCGTTCCAAGTTTTTCACGGATATGTTTGGCTAATGTATGGCTCAGTTGCTTGAGCTCTTCCGGGGGTTCGGGCAGGATGTTGCGGGACATAACTAACAAGTTTGTTTGAGTGAAAAGATCATGTCCAGTAGAAAAACAGCATTAGTCACCGGAGCCGCCGCCAGGATTGGCGCATCCATTTGCAAAACACTGCACGGTCGCGGCTGTGACGTGCTGCTTCATTACAATTCAAACCAGCAAGCTGCAGAGCAGCTGGCCGAAGAGCTAAACCGGCAACGGGACGGTAGCGTGACCATTGTCCAGGCGGACCTGTCTTCGCCGGATGGTGTAGAGAGCCTCGCCGGACAGTGCAAATCACTATTTGGCAACCTGGATATCCTGGTGAATAACGCGTCGCGGTTTTACCCCAGCGAGGTTGGAGACACACGTGCCTGGCAGTGGGAAGACCTGATGAACAGCAACCTCAGGGGGCCATTCTTCCTGGTGCAGGCTCTGCTCGACGAACTGCGCACGGCGGGTGGTTCCGTTATCAATATCGTTGATATTCATGCAGACCGCCCGATGCCGCAACATGCTGTTTACTGCATGTCCAAAGCCGGTTTGGCGATGATGACCAAAGCCCTGGCAGCTGAGCTGGGTCCGGCAATCCGGGTCAACGGCGTTGCGCCTGGCGCGATTCTCTGGCCTGAAAATGAGCCCGACTCAGCGGAGAAACAAGCGATACTGGGCGCCACCGCGTTGGGGCGGATCGGAGCACCTGGCGATATCGCTTCGGCCGTTGCGTACCTGGCGCTGGATGCACCGTACGTGACCGGCCAGATCCTGGCCGTAGATGGCGGCCG
>CAYUBS010000117.1:0-5684 GCA_964443145.1 uncultured Wenzhouxiangellaceae bacterium
GGCTTTTTCCGGTCCATCGCCGGTTCGTGCAATTTCGCGACGATATTCTGGACATCCTGCCAGGTGATCAATTTCTCCGGCCGGTGGTAAAAGACATGATCGTCGATGGAGAAATCCTCCACCGGCTTCCAATGCGGGCCCTTCCAGCCGATGAACTGGATCACCTGGTTGAAAGGCGGGGTGAGATCTGTGTGTGTCTTCAGTTCCCTCACCAGCTGTTGAGCGAAGTTGCGCGAGGCGTTCTTCGGCTTTTTGCACAGCATTACTCCAGCAACATGCTTAGGGCTGCCCTCGGATTCGACCAGGAAGAAGGCCAGGTCCAGTAAGGATAGTGATTTCATCGCTTTGACCTCATACCTTTCAGCGCCCGCCAAAACAGAATTACGTATAGCAGGTCAGCAGACGCCAACAGCATCATCTGCCAGCTGACCGCACCGGCCAGAACGCAGGCCAGGGCAACCAGAACAACGCTCAGTTTTCCTAGAATGCCCAGTTTGATGACAGGAACATTGGCCACCGGGTCTTTATAGACCCAGAAATAGCCGATGCCAAAAATGATCACCAGCCAGGAGAACAGCTGAAGGAACAAAGGCTCCACCGGTACAGGTGTCACCCGGAAAAGCTCGAACAAAAACTCTGCCTTGAAGGCCAGCGTCAGGCCAACGGCCCAGTTGAAAATGGCCGCTGTGAGAAACATGGTCTTGTCGCTTTTTGCGTTCACTTTCTGTTCTCCATTCTATTTTGCGGCGCTGAACGGGGCAGTCAGTACCCGCCAGGGAATCAGCCGGCTTGAGCCGGCGACATAGGCTTCCCATTCGGGATAGCGCGAAATGGAACCATCTTTGACCAGCATGCGGATGTAGAAATAACTTACCGCGTAGGCAAATACGATCCAGCTCAGCCAGTGATTTGCCAGCATGGCGTAGGACAGGTAGATCAGGACTTCTCCGAAGAAATTGGGGTTGCGCGTGTACCGGAACATGCCGTTGGTCATCAGTCCTTTGTGGTACTTCAGCTGGAAATGTTTCTGGCAGTCGGCCGCGATCATCCAGGTAATGCCCCAGGTATGCGTGGCTATCGCGGCGAACAACAGTTCGTTTGAAGGCGCTGTTTCACGGGTCAGGAAAAACCAGGGGAACAGCCAGTACCAGCCCACCAGCAAAACGTAGGACATCACGGCCCCGCCGTAGGTAGTCCGGCTTTCGAAACTTCCGTCGCGAAAACCGAAATCCTTGACCAGCCAGCAATAGCCGTAGATGCCATGGAGGCCCAGGTAGACCCAGGCCACCGTGCTGAAATTGTCGAGATACACCATCATTCCGGCGATGATGAACAGCGTGAAGATCTTATGGAAGTTGATCACCCAGGCCATTTTCAGCTGTTTTGGGCCGCCACCAAAATCCTCGGTCATGTACCCGACGAAATCGTAGAGCTTTCTGGCCCAGGAAGGTGTGGTGTAGGTCGACATGATCAGTGGCACGTGTAGCCGCCGTCTATAACCAGTTCGGAACCGGTCATGTATTTCGATTCATCCGAAGCCAGGAACAGGCAGCCGTTGGCGATATCCAAAGGCTCGCCGGGAGTGCCCAGCGGGATAGAGGCGAGTACCCGTTCCATTAACTCCTCGGTGTTGGGCATTGAGGCGACGGCTTCTTCAAACAGCTTCGTCGCGATCGCTCCCGGGTGGATGGAATTGATCCGAATTCCGTAACCCTGGCCGGCGCAATGCAAGGCCGCTGACTTGGAGAAAAGGCGCACGCCACCTTTGCTGGCGTTATAGGCGGCCGTTGTGGGCTCGCCAACGAGTCCTTCGATGGACGAGAGGTTGATGATCGATCCGCCGCTTTCCTTCATTACCCGGATGGCAGCCCGGCAGCCCATGAAAACGCCTTCCATGTTCACTGCCTGTGTTTTACGCCAGTCATCAAGCGTGGTGTCTTCAACCGTACCGGGAATAACGATCCCTGCATTGTTGACCAGCACATCCAGTTGGCCCCAGGTTGCGACGATGTCATCGACCAGCGTATCCCAGCCGGCCTCATCGGCAACGTCCTGGTACCGGGCGATGGCCTGTCCACCACTTTCCACGATTTCCTCGGCAACGCGTTGAGCATCTGCTGTGTTGATATCGCTAATTACTACGCGTGCACCTTCTTCGGCAAAACGTTTTGCAGTTGCTTCTCCGATGCCGTTGCCGGAACCGGTAACCAGTGCTACTTTTCCATTCAGTCTGTCTGTCATTTTCTTTTCCTCGTTCAAATCAAATCAGGGTTGACCAGCAGGTTGCCGCCTTTCATCGCCAGCACTTCGTTGCAGCCATCGGCGATCAGGCAGGCGCGTGCGTCCCGCAGGAGTTTTTCAATTGGATATTCTTTAGTCAGGCCATTGCCGCCGAACATCTGCAGCGCCTCACTGGCTACTTCAAAGGCAGTCTGGGTTGCGGTCACCTTCGCGGCCATTGAACCCTGTAACGCCGGCTGCGACGCCGTCGCATTGTATTCTGCTACCCGTCGCACCAATGCGCGTGCCGCCTCGACTTTGCGGAACATGTGGAACAGGCGGTATTTGACGTTCTGGTGCCGGATGATTTTCTGGCCGCCCTGCTTGCGTTGATGCGCATACTCAAGTGCATGCTCATAAGCTGCGCGGGCAACTCCAACCGCCAGGTTGGCCACGTGCACGTTGGCTTCGGCCAGTGTTTTGTAGACCATGTCGGCATAGTCATCCGGGCCGGCCAACAGGTGAGAGATCGGTACCTCAACGTTATCGAAGTAAATCTCACCCTGGTTCAGAGAGCGCAGGCCCATTTTGTCGAGTGGCTTGCCGCGACTCACGCCCGGAAGATCCAGCGGTACAATGGCGACAATTCCGGGCCGGGTTTCGCCATTCTCTTCGAGGTGGCAGTAAAGCGCGCAAACCTGCGCGGTTATACCGCCGGAAACCCAGGCGGACTTCTGACCATTGATGATGATCTTGTCATCCTCGATCCGCGCTACGCAGTTAGGGCGGCCATAACTACCATTTTCTGCTTGAAGACTGCCGTCTGCATCCAGAGTGTCGCTGCCATGGTCGGGCTCGGTAATGCCCCAGCAGCCCATCTTGCCATCACAGTATTCGACCATTTCCATGTTGCCCGCCAATGCCGAGTACAGTGCCGGCATCTGGCTGACCAGGATCATGCCGGCCAGACCGGGCTCGCCCCATGCCAGTTCTTCGGAGGCGATCAGCAACAGGCGGGAACGTTCCAGCTCATCCATTTCCAGCATGGCCGCAACGCTCAGGCCCAGTTCCTGCGCCTGCTCCAGCACCCGCCACAGGGGCGATTCCGGTGCGAGGGTTTCTTCCGGTGCCATCTCATCCAATACCGGTCCGGCTGGCCGCAAAACCTCCACCGCAAATCTATGGCAGGTGTCCTGTATCAACTCTTCCATTTCGGAGAGCGGTGCTTCCAACCCGCTGAGGGGCAAATCAATGTATGAAGTCATGTCATTCACTCTTGTGCAAATACGTTTTCAGCTTTGATATCCAGGGCTTCAAGCAGGAAGCGTTCCTGGGGCTTTTCAGAGGCGGTCTTGGGGATTTTGCGTACGATCTGGATAAAGTCCGGTACGCTGTTGGGGTCCAGTTTTTCGCGGCAGGCCGAGAAAACAGGCACGCCTTCAAAACGGTCGTAGTCCGTGGGCACTATCGCCGCAATCACCTGTTTTTCACCAGGCGCCAGTCCGTCAGTTACAGCTGCACCGTAAACAAAGACATCCGTAACCAAATCGATTTCCGATAGTGCTTTCTCAACGAAGGCGGTATTAATGAAATCACCATTCTTGCGAATTCCACCTCCCATGCGGTACTGGAAGAACAGCCAGCCATTTTCGTCCACTTGGCCAACATCACCCATGTGCAACCAGCCGCCTTCAGTTTTTTCGGCAGTGGCTTGCGGGTTCTTGAAGTAGGTGAGTTCCGGGCAACTGCCATCAGCATTGCGAAAACAGATTTCTCCCGACTGGCCCGGCCCGCGTTCATTACCATCCTCGTCGAGAATGGCTAATAGCAAAGATGGCGGAGCCATACCGCAACTGCCGACCGGTCCAGTGCCTGTTGGGTTGAAGGTCAGGCCGCCCTCGGCCGCACCATAAAACTCGAACAACTGCACTCCGAAGCGCCGGGAGAAATCGTCCCAAATCGCTGCGGGCATGCCTGCGCTGAGAATCAACCGCACCGGATTGTCGGTATCGTCGGCGCGCGGTGGATCAGCGTAAACGGCGGTGGTCATGCCGCCCAGCAGGTTAAAGAACGTACAGCCATAGCGGCGGGTGATGTCCCACAGCCGTGACTTGGTGAATTTACGACTGATCACGCCCCGGATCCCGGCGTGCAGGATCATCCCCAGGCTGACAACCTGGGCGTTGGCATGTGTAAGAGACAGACCGGTGTAGATGCAGTCGTCTTCATTCAGTCCAAACACTTCGGGAAGCGTTGCCGATACGGCGTAACGCCCGTGACTGGAAAGGATTGCCTTGGGATCGCCGGTCGTACCGGAGGTATACAGAATCTGCATCGCCTCTTCCGGGTCCTTACTCTCAATCACCAATTCCGGCGAGGGCAGGGGTTCGGCCAGGATGTTCTCCACCCGGGTGTGGCTGGAGTCTTTCGCTTCCAGTGTCGCAATCCAGCGTTCCCCTGTTACGCTCCACGCCGTTTCAACCTCGGTCAGGGCATAGCCGGCGACAATGGCGCCTTTGCACTCGGCAAAGTCCAGCATGTAATTGAGCTTCTTGCCGCGGGTACGCGGATCGATTGGCACAAACACCGTGCCCAGGATGGTGGAGGCAACCATCAGATCAACAAACTCGGGATGGTTCTGCATGATGATGCCGAATTTGTCGCCCTTCTTCATTCCCTGGGAACGCATCCAGGCCGCCAGGCGTTGGCCGTTTTCCCAAAGTTGACGATAGGAGCGGGTTACGTCTTCGTATTCGCCGTTCGTATCAATCTGGACGAAAGTCAGAATCTCTTTATCAGGTTCCTGCTGACACCAGTTGTGGATAAGGCCTGCAAGGATGACGGAATTTGTTTGTGACATGATCAGTCCTCCCTTCCCAGAATCGTTACGACGGTCGCTGCCGCATCCACGCCAATCAGTCCACCACCGTTGTGTGCGAGGCCGATGCGGGCATTTGCGACTTGCCGCTGGTTGGAGCGGCCCTGTAGTTGCTCGGAAATTTCAACAATCTGCGCCGCGCCGGTTGCACCGATGGGGTGGCCCTTGCGTAGCAGACCGCCGGAGACATTCACCGGAATCCGGCCGCCGAGGCGGGTACTGCCGTCGTCAATCAAGCGGCCACCCTGTCCTTTCTCACAAATACCAAGATAGTCGTAGGCAATCACTTCAGAGGGCGCCGAGGCGTCATGAAGTTCGACCAGGCTAATGTCGGCCGGACCGACGCCCGCCGCTTCATAGGCCTGTTGGGCAGCGTACTCACCGACCGACATATCGCCTTCGGCGAGATCCCAGCCCGATACCAAAACCGACGACAACACCCGAACTGGCTTTTTGAGGCCCATTTCGCGGGCCTTTCGTTCACTGACCAATACGATTGCCGCCGCACCATCGCCAATGGGCGAGCACATCGGCAGGGTCAGGGGATCGATGATCTCGCGTGATTCCAGCACTTCCTTTAATGTCA
>CAYUBS010000117.1:5784-9412 GCA_964443145.1 uncultured Wenzhouxiangellaceae bacterium
GGCAGGGTCAGGGGATCGATGATCTCGCGTGATTCCAGCACTTCCTTTAATGTCATGGCTTGCTGGAACTGCGCGCGCGGGTTCAGGCTGCCGTGAAAGGAATTCTTGACCGTGACGCCGGCGAACTGCTCTCGCGTAGTGCCATATGTCTTCATATGAGCCTTGGCCAGCAGGGAGTAAATGTCCATAAACACGGAACGGGTAACACCCGCGTTTTCTTCGTCGACTTCCTCGCCTGCCTTTGCAGCCAGGGTCTGAAGTGTTCCGGACAGACCCAGGGGGTTTTCCGTGTCAACGGCGCCGTCAAAAGCGGCAAACGTACGTCGTTTGTCCTCGTGATACAGCTTCTCGAAACCACAGACCAGTGCGATGTCATATGCGCCCAGGCTGACCATTGCGGCAGCCTGATTAAAAGCCGTGGATGAACTGGCACAGGCATTTTCCAGATTAATGACCGGAATCCTGCCAATACCGAGTTCTCGCAAGGCGACCTGGCCGCTGATCATTTCCTGACCCTGAACCACGCCGCCTGCGGCATTGGCCATGTAGGCAGCTTCGATGTCTCCGGCCTCAATTCCGGCATCGCTGATCGCTTCTGAGATCGCTTCGCCGGCGAGGCCCTTTAACGTTGTGTCCATGTGTTTGCCGAAGCGGGTCATTCCCACACCGGCGATATATGCGTTCGTTTTCATATTTGTTTCTCTTGTCCGGGATATCTCTATTTCGGCAGGTTACAGAAGTCATTTCCTTGAAACGCTTCAAGCAGTTCACGATGTCCAAAGGCTTTAGCGGCAGACTGAAAACCGGATGCTTTAAGTTGGCCATTAAGCAGGCGCTCGGCCGCTTCTGCACAGATCTCACCTGTCCAGGTGTAGGGTGCGGACAGGTTCATCATGAATTGGGTCGTTACCTTGCGGCCCTGGCCATTGCAGACGATAACGCTGCGTTGCACGTCGAGGTCGTCCTTGGGGGGCTCGCCGGTATCCATCTGGTCGCCTGCCGCGTTGGTCCAGGCTTCTTTGTGTTCCTGCGGCAAATCACGGGCCTGGGCGTTAAACGCGGCAATGACCTGGGCAATTCCGTCTACGATGTGTTCGCCTATAGCCGTGAGAACCGAACAGTTGAGTACCCTGGGGTCATCCATATACCAGACCGGTTCGCAGGCGCCGCCCCAGGGTAATGCACGCAACACGCGACCGCGATGCGGAGCCGCAACCTGGGCGATCGTGTCGTGCGGCCAGGGTTTTAGTTCATTCTGTTCGAGGTAGAACTGATCGTTGCAGACCATCCGCAGGAAAGACTTGGTGGATGCTTCGGAGGGCAGGCCGTTGTCGATCTGGTACAAAATATCGAGACTGTCCACGCCTTCCGTTTCCAGCACGACTTCGGCAGCAATGGCGCCGGCGGCCCACATATAGGAATTGGCCGGGTTCAGGAGCAAGCCCTTGTCGGCAAATGCCTGACCGTACTTTTTCTTGATGGCGAGGACCCAGTCCTGCTCACCCGTGGTATCCAGGTAGTGACAGTTAGCCTGCAAGCAGGCCTCGACCACGGGCCAGGCGATCTGCATGAAGGGCCCGGCCACGTTGATGACGACGTCTATGTCCTGCAAGAGTGGCAGCAGTTCTTCAATCGAGTTGCTGGCGACCGCGATGTCGGCTTCAAATGACCGGCCGAGTCGCTCTTCCACGATCTTCAGACTTTCTTCCAGGCGGTCGCGATTACGGCCGGCACAAACAAAGGGAATATTGCGCCTGGCGAGAGACTCGGCCACCAGTTTGCCGGTGTAGCCACTGGCGCCGTAAACAAAAACTTTTGCTGTGCTGGACATATTGGATCTCCAAATTCATTAAGGGAAAATTGATGGAGCCACTATAGGAGATGAGTAACGCGATTCGAATGTGCGGCCGGGACAATAACTTGTGAATTACGGTCACGCGGTCTAAAATAGCCTTTTGGCTCCCGCTGACAAAGATGTCTGCCAACACACCTCCACAGCACCCGGCAAAATCACTCGAGCCGGTACTCGACGTGCTCGAGAGCATGGGGTATGAACGGCGCAGATGCCTGCGGGGCACTGGCATCATGTTGTCCCAAATGGAAAGCCCGCAAGCCCGGCTGACTTTTCAGCAGGAATTGGCTTTCTATCGCAACGCGCTGGAGCTGACCGGAGACCCTTTGATTGGTCTTAAGCTCGGGGAACCCTTCATTCCCCAACGCTATGGGCTATTTGGGTATGCATTACTCAGCGCGTCGACATTGCGACGGGCTCTCAGGGTTGCTGTGAATTTCGGCCAACTGACGTTCAGTTTCTTTACCTTCGCTACCGGCGAATCAGGAAGCAATGCCTGGTTTGCAATGACTGACCCGCCGCCGGTTGAACCTGCGCTTCACGACGTCTACCTTGATCGTGACATGTCGGCAGCGGTGGTTGCTTTCAGTGCGATCATGGGCCAAGCCATACCGCTGACCGGGGTTGAACTGGCGCATGATGGCCATGGCAGGCAGCAGGACTACCGTGATTACTTCAATTGCGAAGTCCGGTTTTCCAGCTATCCGAGCAGGTTGTTGTACCAGTCAAGCCTGCTTGATGCGCGCCTGCCTCAGAGTGATCCGGACTCTTCCCAGTATTTCCGGCAACAGTGCCAAATGCTGATCACGAAACTCAAAAGTCACAGTTACTTTGCGGATGACGTCCGCATGTTGTTGCTGGCGCGGCCCGGGCAGTTTCCCAGCATTGAATTTGTGGCTGAAAAACTTCACGTATCCGTGCGCACCCTGCGTCGCAGGCTAACGGAAGAAAACTCCAGTTTCCGTCAATTACTGGAAGAAGTCCGTTTCCAGCTGGCCAAAGAATACTTGTTGGATACGAATCTGCCATTGGCGGAAATTTCTGATTTGCTGGGTTATACCGAGCCCGGAAACTTCAGCCACGCTTTCCGCCGTTGGAGCGGGCGGTCGCCGAGAAGCTTTCGTTCCACCTTATTCGACGAGAAAGTCAGCCAAATTCATCTCGTCTAAATGACCGGATAGCACTTCGATTTCGGAAGGCCCAAGCAAGTAGGCTGGTAGGACGGAAAACTCCTCAGATAATACTTTCTGGGCACAGGCCGTGTTGGCATAAGAATAATAAGTAGAAGCGATACTGACGAAGACTTCCTCTCTTAATCTACCGGATTCGTATTGATTGAAAATATTGTCGTAGGCCGATACAAATTTCGAGAGAACTGCGAAGAATCGGCCGCGTTCAACATTGGACAATTCTTCGCAGCGGTTCATCGCCTTGATAAAAAATGTAGCGGATTCTTCAGTTCCGAACGCAAATACATAGGCGTCGGTCCACAGTTCCGTCCCTTCTTTTAGTGCATCGGTAGTTGCCAGAGCATTAGACTGCCTGAGCTGGATACCGACAAATAAAAGTGATACCAGGATAGCGATTCCGCCAAGAATTTCTGCCCACAACGCATATTCCTGCAGTTTTTCTTTCAATCTACCGGTACCTCATGATTGCGAATGTCTGCTTCGGTTACTCGCTGGACTCTTCGCCCGCCAGCGCTTCATCCAGAAGTCTAATCAGTTCTTCCCGGCTGTAGCTGTATGGACCCCACTGGTTCAGTTGCACCAACTC
>CAYUBS010000118.1:0-9205 GCA_964443145.1 uncultured Wenzhouxiangellaceae bacterium
TCCGTCATGCCGAATCGCCTGACGGGTGGCGTGAGAAGGATGTCCGCCCTGCGGCCCTGTTCGCGCACCCGCTCGAATGTACCGAGTAAACCCGACTTCAGCATGATGGTGGACAGGGAGGGAACGCGTTGGCGCCTGGTGAATGGCAGGTAACGCCCGCGAAACACGGCCCAGGGCGAAGGTATGGATGTATAGTCGACCTCGACCTTTTCCGCCGAAGAAAGATCGACGGCAACGATCCTGCTGACCGGTTTCTGGCGCATGATGTCCACCGGCAGGTTGTTGACCACGGCGCCATCGATGGTCAGGCGATGGTTAACCACCGCGGGGGGGATAATGCCGGGCAGTGCGGCAGTGGCGCGCAGAGCATCCGGCAGGTAACCGCTCTCGTGGATATTGGTTGACCCGTCGTCGAGGTTGCAGGACACGCAATAGAACGGAACAGGCAGGTCTTCGATCTGGTAATCGAGGTGTTCCCGCAGCATGTTTTCCATTCGACGGCCGCGGACCAGCGACATCATCGGAATGGTGAAGTCACTGAAAGGCTTGCCTTTTACAAACGAATCTCTGACAAGCGCCATGGCTTTATCATTCGCTACCGGAGTGGCTATGGCTGCGGCCATGATGGCGCCGATACTGGTCCCGCCGACCCAGTCGATGGGCAGACCCAATTCCAGCATCGCCTTGTGCACACCAAGGTGTGCGAAGCCTCTCGCCGCGCCGCCGGCCAGCACCAGGCCCAGCGCTTTGCCCGAAATAATGCGTGTAACACGGCTCAGGTCATCCGGCTGGTCTTCACGCACGTGGACATGAAAGTCGACATCGCGCTTTGCCAGCCAGTTGGCAGTGCCCTTGATGGGCTTATCCGATGACGGCTGTAAAAGCACCAGCAGTTGCCGCGCGATGGCGGAACCATAGGTCTCCAGCAGTTCCGCCTCCCACTTGCTGGGCTGGGGGTCATGCGATGAATCGCCCACCAGCAGTACCATGTCGGAGTGCCGCAGGGCGAAATGTGTCCAGTCCAAGTTACCGGCCATGCAGTGGTAAACGACAAACTGGTATTCGTTTTCCTGGTCCTGGATCCAGTTCCTCAGTGATTCGGGCACCGCATCACCCGCTTGCAGAGACTCTACCGGTGCACCCTTCCTGCCCAGATCGGCAGCGGCAAGGCTGAGCGTGGGGCCCTGGTTTTCCAGTTCAAGGGTGAGCTCCCGGCAGAAATTCTCCAGCCTGGGGGAGACGTCCAGCGGAAGAATGGTAATCGCGTTAATGTTTCTGGACGGTGACTTGGCGCCAAGGCTGCTGCTCTGCAACAGGTTCGCGACGTTGCTGGCGAGTCGCATCACCAGCGCGGGGTGGCTGTGTGACAGCCGCTCGAAAGCCTTGCGATCAAGACGGATCAGCAGGCTGTCGCGGATCGCCTGGATGCCAACGGCACGGGGTGCGCCGGTCAGCAGGCTGAGTTCTCCGACGCTGTCGCCGGGAACAATTTCGTTGAGGAAGCGGCCCCGATCATACCCATCCGCGCCCCGCGCCCAGGCCTGCAGGCGGCCACGCACCAGCATATAGAGTGCGTCGCCCGGGTCACCCTGCTGCATCAGCCATTCCCCACCGGCCAGCTCCCTGACGGTCAGTTCGTCGAGCAATGCATCGCCGGTCTGGACTTCGGCTTCGAAATAGGTCTTGAGTGTTTCCAGCATTCGCCTGCTCAGGCCGGCAGACTTAATGTCACTGAACTTCATTGACGGCTCCTCCCAGTGATCGCTGGGCTTCCAGAATGACACCAATAGACTGGATAAAGCCGGCAAAACGTTCTTCGTCTTCACCGTCGAATGGCTGTCCGTCTTTCCGGTTCAGCAATTGTGCTACGGCGAACACATCACCCTCCATGTTCTTGACCGGAAGGCTCAGAATTGAACGGGTCGTATAACCGGTTCTCTTATCCACTTCGCGGTTAAAGCGTTCGTCGGAATAGGCGTCATCAATGCGGATGGCTTCCCCGCCCTGGGCCACGGCGCCGGCGATGCCTTTGCCGACCGGGATTCGGATCTCGCCGATCTCGTCCAGGTTTTCGGCAACCTTCAGAACGAGTTCATCCCCTTCCAGCAGAAACAGGGAAGAGCGCTCGGCGTTCAGCAACAGGGCAAGTTTGCGGTTGAAAGCGAACAGGCCGCGGTCCAGCATGCTCCTGAACGCAACATTGTTGGCCAGTGCGGTGACTTCGAGAAACCGTTCGGATTCCTCCGTGATGTCATGCAGTAACTCGCTGAACTGAGCTTCATCGAGTTTTTCGACGATGTCATCCAGTGGCTGTTTATTCCGGTTCGCGGCCAGCATTTCCATCATGTGGCGGTTGTTGGCGATGACCGCATCGGTAAAGGTGGACAGTTGGCCGTCTTCCAGGTGAACGATACGGTCGGCGATATCAAGAATACGGTTGTCATGGGTTACCAGCAGAATCGTGGTGCCGTGCTCCTTCGCCAGCACTTTCATCCGTTCCACCACTTCGCGGCCCGATTCTTTGTCGAGTGAGGCCGTAGGCTCGTCTGCCAGTAACATCGCCGGCTCTGAGACCAGCGCCCGCGCGATGGCTACCCGCTGGCGCTGTCCGCCGGACAGTTGTTCCGGCTTGTGATGGATGCGTTCACCCAGGCCGACCGCGTTGAGCATCTGCATGGCCCGCTCCCGGTGTTCCGAGCGTGGAAATTTGCCGCTGGCGCGGATACCGAGTTCCACGTTTTGAAGGGAGGACAAGGCGGCCAGCAGGTTATGTTGCTGAAAGATAAACCCGATCTGGCCGCGAACTTTTTCCAGCGTCGATTGCTTGGCGTTGAGCAATTCTTCACCGAGAATAACTACGCTGCCTTCCTGTGCAGAGCGCAACGCGCCGACCAGCGTGAGCATGGTGGTTTTGCCGGAGCCGGAAGGGCCCGTGACGATGACAATTTCGCCCTTGCGGATCTTGACCGACACATCGAACAGAATCTGCTTCTTCAGGTCACCCTTGCCATAGGAATGGTTCAGGCCCTGGACTTTGATGGGTGCAGCGTCTTTCATCAGAACACGTCTGCCGGGTCCAGGCGGCGGACTTTGCGCACCGCCATCAGCGCTGAAATTGCGCACATCGCCAGCGTCATCAGGAAAACGGTGATGGCCCGTTCCTGGGTCAGATACAAGGGCAGGTTGGTCGCCGCTGCGGCCTTGCCGTAAAGCCAGTAAACGACCGCCAGGCCGGGCAGGTAGCCCAGTATGGCGAGGATCACGGCCTGCTGGAGCACAATCCCTGAGACGAAACGGTTTTTGTAACCAATGGCCCGCAGCGTTGCATACTCATTGAGGTGCTCGGAAACATCGGCGAACAGGATCTGGTACACGATGATGGCGCCAACCACGAACCCCATGATGGCGCCGAAAGCGAAGATGTAGCCAATCGGCGTGGCCGCATTCCAGTAGTCTTTTTCACGTTGCACGAACTGCTGCCGGGTCAGCACCAGCACATCATCCGGAAGGTACTCAGCCATGGCGTCACGTACGAGATTCGCATCACTGCCTTCACGCAGCCGGATCAGGCCAAGCTGGATTTCGCTGCGTGGCTTGCTTGGGAACAAGCGCAGGAAATTATCGTCGCTGGTAATCACCGTGCCATCGATGCCAAAGGAAGTACCCATTTCGAACGTGTCGACCACCTCGATTTCGCGATCATTAATTTCCGTTATCAGTGGTTCACCCGCTTCCAGAGCCTCCGCAACCGGCCCGAATTCAGGGCGTGAAGCCCGGTCGAACAGAACCACATCCTGCTGGCGCAATAATTTCCGGGATTCATCAAAACCATCGATAGCAAGTAGCGCCGTGTCCGGGTGGAAGCCGATGGTGTTGATACTGCGCCGGGCGTTGTTCCATGGGTTTTTCCACACGGAGGGAAATATATAAACCGGCGTTACGTCTTCGACCTCATCAAAGCCCATGGTTTGATAAATGCGGCGTATTGAAAAAGACTGTGGGCGGACAATGAACACACTATCCGGACTGAACAGCGCTATGTCGTAATCGAAACGCTCGTGGAATCGCACCGCGCTCTCGAACAGCGCCGAGCGAAACCCCAACTGCATCATGATCAGCAGCACCGCGAACGAGATGCCGGACAAAGCAACCAGCAAGCGCAGGGGTTTGTGTTTTAGTTGCAGCCAGCCCAGAGGCATCAGGGTTGAATCACCACGTCGACCTGCAGATTGGTGAGCCCTTGTGCCGGTACGGAATCATCCAGCGCAATGGCCACCTCGATGATGCGCGCGTCTTTGCGGGCAGCGGGGTCGGTGCCGATTTCATCCTGTTTTTCAACTTTCTGCCGGATGCTTTCCACGGTGCCGGTCAGTTCACTTTTCAATGCCGGGCTGTTGATGGTGGCGCGCTGTCCGGTTTTGACCAGCCGGATGTCGGTCTCATAGACTTCTGCGATGGCGTACATGCGGCTGACCTGTGCCAGCTCCAGGATACCTTCTTCGCTGATCAGTTCGCCCGGACGGGTCTTGATGTCGATCACACGCCCGTCTACCGGGGCGCGCACGTACGATCTTTTTACGGCCGCCGCGACCCGGCTGGCATGGGCGCGGGCCACTTCGATGCCGGTTTCTGACAAACGAACTGAGGTTGAGGCCGAGGCGCAGGAGGCTTTCATTGCTTCAGCCTCGCCCCTGGCGCTGTCGGCTTCCTCTTCACCGGCTACGCCCTGGGCTTGCAGACGGGTTCTGCGCTCCGCTTCACGCGCGGCCACATCGGCCCTGACGCAGGCCTCCCTGGCTTTGCTGCGCGCTGTTTCTACGCCGCGTTCAGCATATGCAACGTTTGCCTGGGCTTCTAGCAGGGCGGCCTCCATGACGGCTGCTGTATCGGTGACAGCCAGTAAATCGCCCTTGTTTACGTCATCACCTTCTTCCACGTGCAATTCCACCACCAGGCCGCCGAGTATGGCTTCCGGTGTGGACGATGCAGACACGTGGATAACGCCTTGAGCAGGCTCCAGCCTGCCCAATGCAGATACGGCTTGATGGGTCTGCGCTGCTGCTGTTCCGCTAAGCAACAACACAGCAAAACAGACTGACGTTCTGTCAAACATGCAACGACTCCCTCAATAGTCTCTGGCAGGTTGGGAAACTTATTTTGATTGTTTTCCCGCTTTTGTTTCAGAATAGCAGGGATGGATAACTCCGGACAAACAATGAATCGACAACTTAACGTTGCACCCATGATGGACTGGACGGACCGGCACTGTCGTTATTTTCACCGACTGCTGTCCCCATCGGCTCTTTTGTACACCGAGATGGTGACCACCGGTGCCGTGCTTTACGGTGACCGCGAACGGTTGATTGGCTTTAACCCGGAAGAGCACCCCCTGGCATTGCAACTGGGAGGAAGTGACCCGGCTGATCTGGCAGAAAGCGCGCGGATCGCACAGCAGTATGGTTACGACGAAGTAAACCTGAACGTGGGCTGTCCTTCGGACCGCGTGCAGAAAGGCCGATTCGGCGCTTGCCTGATGCTGGAACCCGCGTTGGTCAGGGATTGCCTGTCCGCCATGCGTGAGGCAGTTGATATTCCAGTCACGATCAAAACCAGGCTGGGCATTGATGATTGTTACAGCTATGACTATTTCAGCGATTTCGTCGGCCAGTTGGCGCAATCAGGCTGTGAAATTTTCATAGTGCACGCTCGCAAGGCCTGGCTTTCCGGGCTCAGCCCGAAAGAGAACCGTGATGTCCCGGAGTTACGTTATGACTGGGCGGCCCGCCTTAAACAGGAACAACCTGAGTTAACCATCGTACTCAACGGTGGCATCAAAACTGCAGACGAGGCGATGCTCCAACTGGAACAATTCGATGGCGTGATGCTGGGCCGTGCGGCCTACCATACACCCTGGGTGCTGGCGGAATTGCAGGCTGGCTTGTTCGACCAGGGCGGGGTGGGTACACGCGAACAGGCGATTGAAGAAATGTCCCGGTACATTACTATACAGTCTGCCAAGGGCGTTCCGGTCAAGAATATCAGCCGTCATGTGCTGGGGCTGTTCCAGGGGCTTCCCGGAGCGAAGCGCTGGCGGCGTTACATCAGTGAAAACGCTCATCTCGATCCAGCCAACGACCGGCTGCTGTTACAGGCGCTTGAACATATGCGCATGAATCTGTGCACCACGCTGAGCGGCGATTCAGCCTTGGTTCAGGGTAATGCCATAGAATGAGTCAGGCTTAATGAATATGACATCTTTAAGAGACGCTTTATGAACAAACGGCTCATCAGCTTTACCCTCGCGCTTGCCATGGCTTTGGCCGTGCCCGCGTCAGCGTGGGCCCAAACCCTGAACGAAGCGGCCAACCAGGCAGCCCGGCAGAACGACGCCAAAGTGCTGTCAGCAAAGACCGTTAAGGAAGGGGACAGGCAGGTGCACGTCATTAAGCTTTTAACCAGGGATGGTGTGGTCAAGACCGTACGGATTCAGGTTAAAAAACGCTGAGTGCCCGGGAGGCAATGCCATGAGAGTTCTGCTGATTGAAGACGACCTGCGTCTGCAGGAGACCCTGAGCACGCACCTGCGGGCAGAGGGATATGCCGTGGATGTCTCCACCGATGGCATTGAAGGCCTGTATCTTGGGGAGGAATTCCCCGTCGACCTGGCCATCATCGATCTTGGCTTGCCGGAGCTGCCTGGTCTGGAAGTGATCCGCAAGCTGCGAAGTCGTGGGCGTGATTTCCCGATCCTGGTTTTAACGGCACGTTCTGAATGGCAGGACAAGGTGGCAGGGCTGGAGGCTGGGGCCGACGATTACGTCACCAAGCCATTTCATATCGAAGAACTGACAGCCCGGATCAATGCCCTGATGCGCCGTGCAGGAGGGCATGCAAAGCCGCTCGTCAACTTTGGCCCGTTTACGATCGACCTGACTGGCCAGCGCGTTTTTCGTGACGGCGAGGAAATCGAGTTGACGACCTACGAATACAAGGTGCTCAACTACCTGGTGATGCACCCTGACGAGGTGGTGACCAAAACAGATCTGTCCGAACACATTTACGAAGAAGACGCTGACCGCGACAGCAACGTGATCGAGGTGTTTATCGGCCGCTTGCGCAGAAAACTGGACCCCGGTGGCGAACTCAACATGATCGAGACACTCCGCGGCAGGGGTTACCGGCTTGCGCTCGTTCTCGCTGCGTAGCCGCCTGGTACTGGTTTCCGCCCTGGTGCTGGTCATCGCACTCGGGCTGGTGGGGCTCGCCCTGAATGCTGCCAATTATCGAGGCGCCGTTTCATCCCTGCAGGTGCGCATGGAGTCTTACGTATACCTGGTATTGGCAGCGATGGAGGTCGATGCTGCCGGCCGCCTGCAAGTGGACGAGGAGTTCAGCGATCCCCGCCTGGTGCAACCCGGTTCCGGTTTCTACATTTACATAGATGGAGAGCCTATAGATGGGGAACTGAGCCGCTGGCGCTCCCCTTCGTCGCTGGGGCTGCAGTGGCCTGATCAGGCCGCGCAGAGTCCCGGCCAGATGACCTTCACCGAACCTGAGGGAGGCGAGCCCGGTTTTGCTCTGCACTACGGTGTGGGCTGGCAGGTCCCGGACGGGCACATTGTCCCATTCACCGTTTCGGTAATGGTCAATAAGGAAGAAATCCTCCAACAGACCAGCGCATTCCGGCTCGGCCTGTGGCGCTCACTCGGAGTTGCTGCTGGCATCCTGGTACTGTCCCAGGTGCTGATCTTCTTCTTTGGTTTCCGCCCGCTGCGTAAAGTCGCCAGCGATGTGGCACGGGTTGAGTCCGGCCAGGCCGAACGCCTGCAGGGTGATTACCCGCGGGAACTGGAACCGCTGGCCCGCAACGTAAACCGCCTGCTGGAAACCGAAAAGTCCAACCAGGACCGTATCCGCAATGCACTGGATTCGCTGGCCCATAGTCTGAAAACACCACTGGCAGTGATCCAGGCCGGCCTTCCGCTGCACGGCGGCGAAGCCGAGGGTTCCATGCAAAATGCGGTAGATGAAATGAACCGGCTAATCGCAACCCGGCTGGAACGCGCCGGCACTTCCGCCCGGCGCACACTGGCCCAGCCTGTGCCGGTTCGCGAGCAACTGCAGCGGATCCTCGACGCACTGCAAAAAGTCTATTCTCACAAAATGATTCAGACCACCGTCACACTGGACGAAAACCTGGTCTTTTACGGTGAGAAACGGGATCTGCTAGAACTTATGGGTAATCTGTTGGACAACGCTTTTAAGTACGGAAAGAGCCAGGTATACATTTCCGGTGAGCCAGTAGATACGGATGCGTCCAGGCCTGGCCTAAGCTTATGCATCAAAGACGATGGTGCAGGCATCGATGAATCCAAATGGGACAAGCTGCTACAGCGCGGCTCACGCGGTGATGAACAAGTTGAAGGCCACGGCTTGGGCCTGGCAATCGTCCTTGAGTTGGTCACTGCCTATGGCGGGAAGATTTCCATCGAACACAGCGAATGGGGTGGTGCTGCGATCAACATACGTATACCTTCCAGTTAAACCACATCATGAGGGAGAAACCCGGGGATGGGTGAGCTGTAAGCCGGACGCGCTCGAGACGTCCCTGTTCGCTCGGAACGCGCTCCCGGCGCGTTACGGTCCGGCTTACAGCTCACCCATCCCCAAGTTTCTCCTTCAAACGCCGGTTAGTGAAAATATAAAGGAGTAGAACAATCAGCAGGCCTGGCATTAGTGAATTGCTGGACATCATGGCGCGATTGCGTGATCCGGAAAATGGTTGCCCCTGGGATCTTGAGCAGGACTTTTCGACTATTGCCCCGTATACCATCGAGGAAGCATACGAAGTGGCCGATGCGATCCAGCATGGCAGCATGGATGAGCTTAAAGATGAGCTTGGTGATCTTCTGTTCCAGGTCGTGTTCCATGCACGCATGGCGGAGGAGCAGCAGGCATTCGCCTTCGATGACGTAGTGGAAGCTGTTTGCGACAAGATGATTCGCCGGCATCCTCACGTTTTTGCGCAGGAGGAGGGCGGTGAGGCCGGGATTGGGGACGCGGCAGCGCAGACCGAGGCCTGGGAGGAAACCAAGGCCCGCGAGCGTGAGTTGAAGGGGGCGAAGAGCCTGTTGGATGATGTTCCGCGCGGCATGGCTGAATTGCAGCGCTCGGTGAAGCTCCAGAAGCGGGCTGCCCGTGTGGG
>CAYUBS010000119.1:0-9159 GCA_964443145.1 uncultured Wenzhouxiangellaceae bacterium
CGCCCCCCAGGAGTTACCTGGCACCCTGCCCTATGGAGCCCGGACTTTCCTCCCCGCTACCGACAATAAGCCGGAACAGGGCGACTGCCTGGCCGACTCCCAGGTCTATTTTCCCTCACCCGGGTGCAGAATCATAGCTCGCTGTGCATTCAGTCGTTTTTATCCAGCTCAGCATAGAGCTCACGACGTGGCACCCCATGCAACCTGGCAGCCACCCGGGCGGCCTGGCTGACCGGAAGATACTCCAACAGGGTTTTCGCCAGCGCCAGCGCTTCCGGAATTTTACTTTCACCATCGGATCGATGACCCGACACGACAAGGACAAACTCACCTTTGCGTTGATTGCTGTCACGATCAACCTGATCAATGATGTCTGCAATCGATCCACGTAAAACAGTTTCGAACTGCTTGGTCATCTCACGACATACGGCCACATCCCTTTCATCACCCAGCGCTTTTGCAAGATCGCCAAGGCTTTCCCGGATACGGTGACTGGACTCGAAAAAGACCATCGTGCGCGGTTCCGCAGCCAAAGCGGAAAGGTGTTTCAAGCGCGCCGAAGCACGCGCGGGCAGAAAACCTTCAAAGGTAAAACGATCGGTGGCCAACCCACTGATGGATAGCGCGGCAGCGATGGAACTCGGCCCGGGTACAGTCACCACCTCGATGCCAGCCGCGACCGCCAGCCGGACCAGCCGGAACCCGGGATCGGAAAGCAGCGGCGTTCCGGCATCAGACACCAGCGCCACGGACTCGCCACGGCAAAGGCGCTCAACAAGTAGCGGCGCCTTCTGTTCTTCGTTGTGCTCCTGCAAAGTCACCAACGGAGTTGTAATATTGTGCCGGGTCGTCAGTATTCGCGTGCGGCGCGTATCCTCAGCTGCAATAACGTCCACCGAGCCGAGAACGGCGAGGGCCCGTAGCGTAATATCTTCGAGGTTGCCGATCGGCGTCGCCACCACATGGAGTTGTGCATCATTCATATCAAACACATTATGGATCAATGATCCGCGCATTGCGGTATCATTTTGCAGATATGCCGACTCGAAATAAAAATTATTCATCATCCGGTGCCGTGAAACGATCGGGCCTGGGCACAGAGCTATCATGCCTTCTGCTATGCGTGGTCATGTTGGCGGGTCAGGCCTGCACCACTTCGACTCCAACACGGACAAACGGACAGGACCAGGACACGAGCGCCCAGGCCTCCTTCACACGTGGCAACTATGAACAGGCCGCACGGTCCTGGCAGCAGGACGCCCTGGAAGCGAACTCCCGCCAGGCCGGAGGTATGCGGGTGCGAGCCGCCGATGCCTGGCTACTGGCTGGCAAGCCGGGTAACGCAGAAGACGCACTACGCTGGGTCAACCGGTCCGAACTAACGTCGGGAGATGAATCCAGGCTGGACCTGGTTCTCGCAGATCTCGCCTTGAGAAATCGGCGGCCTGGCGAAGCTGAAGTACTGCTACACAAGGCCCAGACCAACCTGCCAACCACGTCAAAAGCACGTTATGACAAGCTCTATACCAGCCTGGTCAACCAGCTATCAGTTCCCGGATCCCGTAGCATCTCGAGTGCTGCGAAGCTCACTGCGGGCATGCCTTATTATGATCCCACAACTTCGGTCCAGCTGGTCCGTTCCCTGGAGGACGTTTCCTCCGCTGAGTTGGCCGTACGCGCGGATAACCCGAGAGGAGAACGCCAGTTGACCGGCTGGTTGGACCTCACCCTGGTAATCCGTCAGAACCTGGTCATCGCCGAGGGCGTGACGTCCGCAATGCAGGACTGGAAAATACGCCACCCCTTTCACCTTCTTACCGAACAGCAAGCACTCGATACATGGATGCGCTATCGCGGTCAGTTTGCGCCGCCACGAAAAGTCGCAGTACTCCTGCCGGAGACAGGGCGCCTGAAATCCGCTGGTGACGCTATCCGGGATGGTGTGATGAGCGCCTTCCTTAAAAATTCAGGCGGTGCCGAGATCCTGTTTTTCAATACCGGCGAGGATGAACAATCAGCGATCGCCGCCTATTTCAACGCGCTTGACGCCGGCGCCGACTGGATCATCGGGCCCTTACGTAAGGAGTCGGTCGAGGCCATGCTCAACCTGGCGGGAATGTCTACGCCTCTACTGGCGCTCAATGATCTGCCGGATGGGTTTACGGCCCCACCCGGCCTGGCGGGTCACGTCACCGGAATGTCGCTTTCGCAGGATGCCGAAACAACCGGTATTGCCGCACACGCAGCACAGTCGGGTTACAAAAGAGCCATCGTCATGGCGCCAGAGGACCCGTGGGGCGAGAGGATGGCCTATGCCTTCGAATCCGAATTCCTACAGGAAGACAGGCAAATCATAGCTGCAACCCGATACCTCGACTCGCAAAATGACCATAGCGCCGCCCTGGAACGTTTGTTGAAAATAGATGAGAGCAAAGCACGTAAGAAACGGTTGGAAAACACCTTGCAGTTGAAATTGGAATTCGAACCGGTTCGACGACAGGATGTTGACGTCATTTTTCTGGCCGCCAACCCGACTCAAGCCAAGCTGATTCGGCCACAACTGCGGTTCCACGAAGCGGGAGACATTCCGGTATATGCAACAGCCAGGGTGTTTTCCGGGCAACCGGATCCTGCACGCAACCAGGACCTCAACGGTATTCGCTTCCCGGCTACTCCGTGGCAATTGACTCATTCATCCAGCAAAGATATTCCCGAGCTGGAAAGCATCAGACGTGGCAGCCTGGGCTCTTTATTCGCGTTAGGACAGGATGCGTGGAATCTACTGCCCTGGCTGGGGCTGATGAAGAAAGACCCTGACTTCAGCTTTCCCGGGCAATCCGGATACTATCGTTCTGCCAACCAGGACATGTTGAACCGGGCGCCCGCCTGGGCTGAATTCAAACGGGGCCGGCCGGCACCCCTGAGCACTCCTGAGACGGTAACGCCTGCACATTCAGGAGAATGACCACAACACGTGAGTGTGGCAGTCACTGGGAGAAGATTGCAGAGTCGTTTCTCAATACAAAAGGTCTGAAAACGCTCGATCGAAATTATCTGGCCCGGGTTGGTGAGATCGACCTCGTCATGCTGGACGGCAGCACACTGGTCTTCACCGAGGTGCGATACCGCGCGAACGACAGCCACGGCACGGGTGCCGACAGTGTCACCCGAACCAAACAAAGGCGGATCAGCAACGCAGCGCGCCGCTACCTGCAATACCACCCTCAGCTGTCAACGAGGCCCTGCAGATTCGATGTCATCTCTATTGGTTCAAATGAAGGCCGGACATTGCTGGACTGGATCAAAAGTGCTTTTGACGCCGTCTAGCCTACCTCTGATTTACATGAAGCGGGAAGCCAGCGCCAGACATGCCATCGCATAAGCTGCGGCGACGATATCGTCAAGCATGATACCCAGACCACCACCAAACCGCTTCTCAGTCCAGCGAATCGGCCAGGGCTTCAGGATATCGAACAAGCGGAACAAAACGAACGCCGCCAGCCACCACGGCCAGGAAACCGGGATAAAAGCCACCGTCAGCCAGTAGGCTACCATTTCATCCCAGACAATCCCTCCCGGGTCGTGCTGGCCCAGCTGCCGACTGCTGACATCGCACAGGTAAACCCCCACCAGAAAGAGCATCAGCAGCACAGGCCAGTACCAGACCAACGGCAGGCTCTTGAGCAAATATGCGAAAGGTATCGCCATTACGGTACCCATGGTGCCGGGTGCGAAGCGCGAAAGTCCGGAACCAAATCCGAAAGCAAAGACGCCTGCCGGTGTACGCAATGCGACCCTGCGGACTGCCGGATCCTGATCGAACAACCCGATCATTGCTTCTCTCCCTGTTGCGGCCCGAAGTGCAGGTAACCAGTGGCTTCCGGCCGAAAAAGCTCACCTTGCGGTGTTAAGAGTTCAACACCGGAGCGGCCATTGATCGTACCAATGACGGTCAGCTCAACGCTGGTGGTGAGGCTTATTTCCTTCAACCTGTTTTCAGAGCCGCGCGGAATGGTGAAGCACAATTCATAGTCATCCCCACCTGACAGCTGAAGAGGCCAGCGCGACTCTTCCGGAAGCGCATTCAGACTGCCGGGGGCGGGAAGACGTCCCAAATCGATGGACGCACCGACTCCAGACTGCTCGAGAATGTGCCCCAGGTCTGCCACAAGGCCATCCGACAGATCAATACAGGAGGTAGCCAGCCCCTGAAGCGCCCGCCCTGTATCCAGGCGTGGCAACGGGAAGTCAAGCGCCCTTTGGTCATCAGGATAAGGGCTATTCCCCTGCCGCAACATGCTCAATGCATTAGCAGCCGCACCCAACGTTCCGGAAACAGCCACCAGGTCTCCCGGGCAGGCACCGGACCGGGTCATGGCCTTGCCTTTTTCGACCAGGCCCAGTGCCGTGATGCTGATACTCAGTGGACCGGAACTGGTATCTCCGCCGACCAGGCTGATGCAGAACCGGCCGGCCAGTTCTGCCATGCCTCCTGCAAACTCATCCAGCCAGTTCTGATTTTCTGCCGGCAGGGTCAAAGCCATCAGGAACCAGGCGGGAATCGCCCCCATCGCTGCCAGATCACTCAAATTGACGGCCAGGGCTTTGTGGCCGATGGCGGCCGGCGCCGTATTCGCGGGGAAATGGACACCTTCCACCAGCGTATCTACGCAAACTACTAATTCGCGGTCAGCCGGCACGCCCAAAACAGCAGCATCATCACCGATGCCGAGTTCGCAGCCTGTGGATGGACTGCCGGGCGGGAGGCAGATAAGGTCCTTCAGTCGGCCAATCAGGTCAAATTCAGGCATACCGGTCAGGGAGTCCGGGCGCCATCCATCTCAATGGATCGCCAGGTCTTCGCAGCCTTGTCCAGAACAGCGTTAACATAAGCATGGCCTTGCTCAGAACCAAATCGGTGAGCAAGATCTACGCACTCGTCTACAACTACAGGGACGGGTAAATCGGGGCAATTGAGCATTTCATAAGCTCCAATCCTGAGCACCACTTTCTCCATGACGTCCAGTTGCTCAAGGGGACGATCCAGATAGGGGCGGAGTTGCTCGTCCAGGTGCTCCTGAGCAGCAGTGATACCTAACAGCAGCTCTTCAAAATACGGTTCATCCACTCCACTCATGTCCTGTACGGCGCGAAACTGATCAAGGATCTTCCGGGGATCCTGATCAGTCATTTGCCACTGATAAATGGCCTGCAACGCCCGGCGGCGTGCCCGGCGGCGGGGCTCAAAACGGCCTTGCTGCTGCATCAACTGTCCAGCCCTGCGAGATGCTGTTGCACCGCACGCTGGGTTTCAACCATTTCGACCGCCGTCATGACCGCATCGTATCCTTTGTTTCCTTCACCTGTACCTGCACGCTCCAAAGCCTGTTCGATGGTATCGGTAGTGAGAACACCGAAGGTCACAGGGATACCATGGTCCAGAGAAACACGGGTCAAGCCACTGGCACATTCACCAGCGACGTAGTCGAAGTGCGGAGTTCCGCCACGAATCACGGCGCCCAGCGCTATCACGGCATCGTACTTGCCGGACGCCGCTAGCTGAGACGCCAACAGGGGCAACTCAAAGGCTCCGGGCACCCATATTATGGCCTGTTGCGAACCATCGATCCCCAGCCGGTCCAGCGCATCCTGTGCGCCAGAGACCAGTTGGTCAACGATAAACCGGTTGAATCGGCTGGCTATGACCGCGACACGCATGTCATTACCTGGCTCATTTGCACTGATTTCCTTCATGTCTCTTCCGCCTTTGCAGCCAGTGTTTCAATGTACTCTTCCACCTCGAGACCGAAACCGGCGAGACCGGTCAGCTTCCAGGGCGCACTCAGCACACGCATTCTTCGAACGCCGAGGTCGGCAATGATCTGCGCACCAATGCCATAAGTTCGCAATTCACGCGATCGGCGGTTATCACCGCTGGGCGCTATCGGGGGTGCTGGCTTTTGCTGAATCTGGCGCAGCATTTCATCGTCGTCCTTGTTACCGCCAAGGACCAAAGCCAGCCCGGCACCCGTGTCATCGATCTGCTCCATGGCCGTGCGTAAAGGCATGCCGAAATCAGAGCGTCTGATAGACAGCACGTCAATGAGTGGGTTCTGGACATGCACCCTGACCAGGAAAGGCTCGTCGGGATTGGGCACCCCACGCATCAAGGCCAGGTGCAGGTGGTCCTCAATCAAGTCGCGGTAGGTATGCAGAGCAAAGGTGCCAAAATCGGTTTCAACTTCATGCGTCGAGATGTGCTCAACGGATTTTTCAGTTTCCATCCGGTAGTGGATCAGGTCTGCAATGGTGCCGATTTTCAACCCATGTTCCTGTGCGAATGTCTCCAACTCGGGTCGGCGCGCCATGCTGCCATCTTCATTCAGAATTTCGACCAGCACCGCCGCAGGCTCAAGGCCAGCGAGCATGGCCAGGTCTACGCTTGCCTCCGTGTGACCCGCCCGGGTTAATACGCCGCCGGGTTGGGAAATCAAGGGAAAGACATGTCCAGGCTGGCTGAGGTCTTCAATCTGTGCATCCGGCTTGACCGCTGTGCGTATTGTGTGTGCCCGGTCGTAGGCTGAAATGCCGGTAGTAATACCCTCTGCAGCCTCGATCGAAACGGTAAAGTTGGTCGAAAACCGTGCCTGGTTTTCATTGACCATCAATGGCAACTGCAGCTGTCGGCAGCGCTCACGGGTTAGCGGCAGGCAGATGAGGCCACGGCCAAATCGCGCCATAAAATTGATATCCTCCGGCCGGACCTTAGAGGCAGCCATGACCAGGTCGCCCTCGTTCTCGCGCTCCTCGTCATCCATCATGACGATCATTCGCCCGGCCCGTAACTCCTCGAGCAATTCAGGGATGGTATTTAGTTTTGTTGTTGTCATGTCTTATTCCTGGACCAAATCCTGGTCTTGCAATTCCGGGTTCATGAGGCGTTCCAGATAACGTGCGATCAAGTCCACCTCGATATTTACTTCATCACCTGGAGCGAGCCCGCCAAGCGTTGTGACCTCAAGCGTATGTGGAATGAGGCACACTGAAAACCTGTGGTTGTCGACTTCGTTGACCGTCAGGCTGACGCCATCGATACAAACCGATCCTTTCTTTGCGATATACCGGGCCAATCTACCGGGCACTTCAAACTCAAACCGCTCAGCGCGTGCATCTTCATGCCGTGTAAGCAACTTGCCTTTACCATCTACATGCCCGGTCACCATATGCCCGCCAAGGCGGGCTTCCAGGCTCAGTGCCAATTCGAGGTTAACCGCCGCTCCCTGCGACAAGCCGCCCAGGGTGGTAAGGCTGAGCGTCTCCTGGGATACATCGGCGAAAAAGCCTTCGGTTCCAGGTTCGAGCATGGTCAGACAAGCCCCGGAAACCGATATGCTGTCGCCCACACCCGCATTTTCCAGGCTCAGTTCCTTGCAGACTATGTGCAGGCGACAGTCGCCGCCAACAAGGGTCTTTTTCTGCACTATTCCTTTGCTTGCAACAATTCCGGTAAACATGGTCAGTCTCTGAATTGGGGTTGAAAACGGAGTCTCAGGTCATCACCGAAGTGGACGCTCTCCAGCATGGTTAGATGCGTTCTATCCGCCATGGATTCAAGCGGGCCAAGAGCGAAAGGCCCTGCACCACCGTCGCCCAGCAATAAGGGTGCCTGGTAAATCAACAATTCATCAACAAGGCGCGCCCTGAGCAGCGAACCACATAGCCGGGAACCGGCCTCCACCTGTACTTCATTGACCTCCAGGCCGGCCAGGTCAGCAAGTAAGGTCTCAAGGCTGACTACCCCATCAACCGACTCTATGCGCAGGCATTGTGCGCCACTGCCTGCCAGTTCCCCTGCAACCGGAATTGAAGCATCTCCTGCAATTACAACACGTTCCGGCTGCGCCAGAATCCGACTGTTGAACGGAGTCCGCCAACGGCTATCGACTACCACTTTCAAGGGTTGCTGCACGTCCACGCTGACGCGGGCATCCATCGACGGATCATCGGCCAGCACGGTTCCGATTCCGGTCATGATGGCAGACGACCGGGCCCGCCACTGCTGCACATCCCTGCGTGATGCTTCGCTGCTGATCCACTTGCTCTCACCGTTCTGTAAGGCAATCCTGCCATCAAGGCTGATCGCGCTCTTGACCCGCACCCAGGGCCGCCCCACCCTCATCCGCATCATGAAGCCGCAATTGAGTGCTTCAGCTTCATTTGCCATCAAGCCGGTCTCAACGTCAATTCCGGCTGCCCGGAGCTGCGAAAGACCAGCGCCGTTTACAGATGGGTTTGGGTCCTGCGAGGCGATGACCACGCGTTTAATCCCGGCCTCGACCAAAGCGTCGCTGCAGGGTGGCGTCCGGCCATGGTGACTACAGGGTTCAAGCGTGACATAGGCTGTTTTCCCCCGGGCATCGCCACCGGCATCGCGCAAAGCCATGATTTCCGCATGCGCACCACCCACTTCTTCATGCCAGCCTTTACCAGCAATACTGTCCCGGCCCGCGATAACACACCCGACCCGCGGGTTGGGGTCCGTGGTGAAAAGGCCTTTGCGGGCTAACTGCAGGGCCGTGGCCATGCACTCGTGATCAAACTTTGAAAAGCTCACTGCTTACGCCGTTTACCCGATGCCGCACCGCGATCCAGTAACGGAATCTGGCGCTTATCGCCGTCGGCCGGTGTATCTCTCTCCAGGCTCTCGATGACGTCACGAAAAGCCTGTACGTCTTCAAACCGCCGGTAGACCGATGCAAAGCGGACATACGCCACCTGGTCCAGCTTGCTCAGTTCGCGCATGACCCATTCACCCAGCAGGGAGCTGGTGATCTCGGAATCCTCAACGGTGGAAATCTCGCGCAGCAGTGAGCGAATCGAACGTTCCACTTCGCGCGTCTCCACCGGGCGCTTTTCCAATGCACGCAGCATACCCTCGCGGAGTTTTTGTTCTGAAAATGCTTCTCTGGCACCATCGGCCTTAATGATGCGCGGCGCTTTCAATTCCGGGCCTTCGTACGTATTAAAGCGGGAACCACACTCTTCGCACTGCCGGCGACGGCGAATCTGCATACCATCACGGGTCAGGCGTGAGTCCACCACCCGCGTATTCTCATGATTGCAAAAAGGGCACCACATTCTAAGGGGTCGCGCTTCCCT
>CAYUBS010000120.1:0-9014 GCA_964443145.1 uncultured Wenzhouxiangellaceae bacterium
CGTGGAGAAGGAAATCAGCGGCAAGGAATATTTTGCCGGTGTGCTGGGCCGAAATACACTGCCTTTGATCCGGGTAGAAACGGCCAACGAATTCTACGACTACGAAGCGAAGTACGAATCGGATGAAACCCGGTATTTCTGCCCTTGCGGCTTAGACGGCGAAGTCGAAGCCAGCTTGCGGGATTTGTCTCTCAAAGCATTCGATATCCTCGGTACATCGGGTTGGGGCCGGGTTGATTTTCTGTTGGATGACTCAGGTAAACCCTGGTTTCTTGAGGTCAACACAACGCCGGGAATGACCGGCCATAGCCTGGTTCCGCAAGCTGCAGCTAAAGCCGGAGTCGACTTCGATGAACTGATCTGGCGCATTCTGGAGACAAGTCTATGACTACGCATACCGGCTTCAGCTACCCGGCCAGCAAGGGCTTCGCCAGTGGCATGTTTGCAGTGATTGCGCTGTTTCTGGTGGCAGTCGGCGGGATTGCCTGGGTCAGCATGGGTATCGTCGCTAATGATCGCTGGCCTATCCGCTGGCTGGAACTCAATGGCGCCTTCCAGCGGGTTAGTGCGGAACAGTTAAGAGCCAGCATGGCCCCGGAAATTGATGAGAGCTTTTTCACGATTGACCTGCAGGAGCTGCGTGATACGGCGACCCGGATATCATGGGTTTCATCTGTGCAAATCCAGAAAAAATGGCCGGATACGGTCACCGTCACGATTGAAGAATACACACCGGTCGCGCATTGGAATCGTGGGCAGTTGATCTCCGCCAGGGGGGTGGTGTTTTCCGTTCCCGAAGCCGATGAGATTCAAGGACTGCCCTGGTTGCTGGGAAATGAAGAACGGCTCGCTGATGTCCTCGATTCATGGTCCGAATTCAGTGAATTGCTGAACCCGATTGGATTGGGAATTAGCCGGCTCGAGCTGGATCGCCGCGGCGCCTGGTCGATGGAATTGAATAATGGCACCAGCGTCCAGTTGGGCCGCGACTTTGCAAGTGATCGTTTAACCAGGTTGCTGGCCAGCTGGGATTCGTTGATGCGGCAACAGCCGGTGCCACCACAGGATGTAGATTTGAGATACACCAATGGGTTTGCGGTCATGTGGCCGCAAGACCCGAAAACAGCCACAGGGACTGATAGCTGAATGAAAGTAAAAAAAGCAGAAAAATCGCTGGTCGTAGGGCTTGATGTCGGCACCTCTAAAGTCGTTGCCATCGTTGGTGAAAGCCAGCCCGATGGATCGGTCGAGGTAGTAGGGCTGGGCTCTCATCCATCGACGGGTCTGCGGCGGGGTGTGGTTGTCGATATGGCTTCTACTGAGCAAGCGATACAACGTGCTGTTGAAGAAGCGGAGTTGATGGCGGGGTGTGAAATTCACTCGGTATACGCGGGGATCTCGGGTAGTCATATTCGCAGTCTGAATTCGGATGGCACAGTGGCTATCAAAGACAAAGAGGTTTCTGAAGGAGATGTCGACCGTGTACTGGATGCCGCACGTGCAGTTCCAGTCGCGGCGGATCAAAAAGTCCTCCACGTGCTTCCTCAGGAATACGTGATTGATAACCAGGACGGAATTCGCCAACCCATAGGTATGGCAGGTGTCCGCCTGGAAGCCCACGTTCACGTGGTTACCGCGGCATTGAGCGCCACGCAGAATATCAGCAAGTGCGTTGCTCGGTGTGGATTGACAGTTGATGAACTGATTATGCAACCACTGGCAGCCAGTTTCGCGGTGTTAACTCCCGACGAGAAAGACCTTGGCGTCTGCCTGGTAGATATAGGTGCCGGAACAACTGATATTGCGGTATTTACGGACGGTGCAATCCGTCACACGGCTTGCATACCGATAGCAGGTGACCAGGTCACGAATGATATAGCTGTGGCTTTGAGGACACCGACTCAGCACGCAGAAGACATAAAGATCAAGTACGCCTGTGCTCTGGAACAACTCGCAAGGAATGACGAGAGTATCCAGGTTCCCAGCGTGGGCGATCGCACTTCACGTCACCTGGCAAGGCAGACGCTCGCACAGGTCGTTGAAGCGCGTTACAGAGAATTGTTTTCATTGATACAGGCCGAATTGAGGCGCAGTGGATTTGAAAACATGATCGCAGCCGGTCTGGTAATGACCGGCGGTGCTTCCCGCATAGAGGGCGCGGAAGAGTTGGCGGAAGAGATGTTTCACATGCCGGTGCGCCTGGCGACACCACAGTATGTGACCGGTCTTTCTGATGTAGTAAGTAACGCCATACACGCAACCGGTGTTGGGTTGTTGCTGTATGGCAACCAGGCGGGCCCGGGGCGAGCCCTGTTGACGTCTGGTGGTGGAGATACGTTTATTGACCGGGTCAAGAGTTGGTTCCGGGGTGAATTCTAAATATAACAACGGCGAGCGAGAGGAGAAATAAAAATGTTTGAATTAGTGGAGAACTACACACCCAGCGCAACAATAAAAGTAATTGGTGTGGGTGGCGGTGGCGGCAACGCTGTAGCGCAGATGATAGATGCCAGTATTGATGGCGTGGAATTTATCGCAGCAAATACGGATGCGCAGGCTTTACGTCAGTTCAAGGGTAAAACCATTCTGCAAATCGGTTCCAGCGTAACCAAAGGGCTGGGTGCGGGTGCAAATCCTGAAGTTGGCAGGCAGGCAGCACTGGAAGACCGGGAGCACATTATGGAGATGCTGGCGGGTGCTGACATGGTATTCATCACGGCTGGCATGGGTGGCGGTACCGGCACCGGTGCAGCTCCGGTGATTGCGCAGGCGGCCAAGGATCAGGGCATTCTGACGGTTGCGGTGGTGACCAAACCGTTTCATTTTGAAGCCCGTCGACGCATGCAGATTGCGGAAAAGGGTATCGAAGAACTGGCGGCACACGTTGATTCACTGATCACTATTCCTAACGCAAAGCTGGGTGATGTGCTGGGTGGTGAAACACTGCTGCTGAACGCATTTAAGGCGGCCAATGACGTATTGCAGGGTGCTGTGCAGGGCATTGCGGAGTTGATTACCCGGCCGGGACTGATCAACGTGGATTTCGCCGATGTCCGCACGGTGATGTCAGAAATGGGTATGGCGATGATGGGCTCCGGCCAGGCGTCAGGCGATGACCGCGCAATTATGGCAGCCCAGGCCGCTATTGGTAGCCCGTTGCTGGAAGATATCAACTTGTCCGGAGCCTGCGGCATCCTGGTTAATATCACCGCTGGCACCAACCTGACCATGAAGGAATTTGAAGAAGTCGGCAGCACCGTTGGTGACCTGGCTTCAGAGGATGCCACCGTGGTGATGGGCACCGTGATAGACGCCGAGCTGGGCGATGACCTGCGGGTAACCGTCGTTGCAACCGGTCTGGGCGAGCCGGTGCGTAGTTCGCTCACCCGCGAGCAGCCGATGCGCCTGGTCGCGAACGGCACCACTGGAAGGCCCGAACTGGTGGCCGAAGATGAAGTACCCGAAGAAAGCGTGGATATGGATTTCAGAAGGGAAGTTTCTGAAACCGGAGGCAGGGACCTGTTTGAGAGGCAGAAGGATATTGACTACCTCGATATTCCTTCATTTCTCCGAACACAGGCCGACTGAACTGGCCCGTTGGCGTGCACCACCCAGTACGCCGGCTTCCGGAAAGGAAGTCCGGCAACCGGAGACCTCGACTCGCCGTACCGGCCTGCATGCAGGCTGGTGTTTCCGGTTGCCGGACAGGGGTTAGGTAGACGATGTGACCATTTTGTTATGAGATTGTTAAAATGTTGTTAAATTACAACAAGTGTGGTCTAAATACCAACTCAGTGGCTATGAAGCAAGTCTCTCATGTGCTAGTATGCCGCTGATTTTGAGGACCCCTGCGGAGCCCCAATAATGATTAATCAACGCACTCTCAAGAACGTCATCCGAGCCACTGGTGTGGGTATCCATACCGGTGAAAAGGTGTTCATGACCTTGCGTCCGGCCCCGGTTAACACCGGGATCATTTTCCGGCGTACCGATCTCGACCCGGTGATGGAGGTTCCAGCGTTCGCAACGCATGTCGGCGATACCAGCATGAATACCTCGCTGGAGCAAAACGGCGTTCGTGTTTCGACGGTTGAACACCTGATGTCTGCTTTCGCGGGTCTGGGTATCGATAACGCCTATGTCGACCTTAGCAATGCAGAAGTCCCCATCATGGATGGCAGTGCAGGCCCATTCGTATTCCTGATACAGTCCGCAGGTATTGAGGAGCAGTCGGCCGCCAAACGTTTTATCCGTATCCTCGAACCTGTCGAGGTTCGACTGGATGATAAGTGGGCCCGTATTGATCCCTTTGACGGGTTTCGCGTGTCATTCAAGATCGACTTCAATCATCCGGTGTTCCGTTCGCACCAATCATTCGCTTCAGTTGATTTCTCGACAACCTCCTATTTAAAGGAGATTGCCAGGGCCCGTACATTTGGCTTTATGCGTGACATTGAAATGCTGCGTGAGCGCAACCTGGTGCTGGGCGGAAGTATGGATAACGCCGTTGTGCTGGATGACTACCGGATACTCAATGAAGACGGGTTAAGGTACGAGGACGAGTTCGTCAAGCACAAGGTACTGGATGCAATTGGAGATTTGTACCTTCTGGGGCACGGTCTGATTGGGGCGTTTTCAGGTTACAAATCCGGTCACGAACTCAACAACCGTTTACTCCGGAACCTCCTTGAGCAGCCTTCTGCCTGGGAAGAAGTGACATTTGATGATTCAGACCCGGTTCCGGTGTCATATGCGCATCCGGCACAGGCGACCGCCTGAAGTCATGGTTTGATCTGCGTTCTGTGGCGGAACGCCAACTCACGACAAATCACCCGATATCTGATATTATCCGCCGTCCGTGTGGTCAGACCATAGGTTTGACCGCACCTACTCCTCGCTGTCGTCGTCCAGATGGGACATCGATTCGAGGGCTTGTTGCGCCGCCGGCGAAAGCGCTCTCTTTTGGCGTTTATCCGGGTGTTGCTCAGCAAGTGGGGCAACACGGATATCAATATGCTCGATTTCCGTATGACCAGCCTGGTGCAGAGACCTGATGACGTTCGGTGTCTGCATCCGCAGCATGGTTGCCCAGGAAGCTGACGGTGAGACCAGGATTAACCTGTTTTCGCGGATGGTAGCGACCTGGAAATGAGCTGCTGATTCCGGGTCCAGAAAACCCGCTATCACGCGTTCGATTTGCGACAGCATATTCGCACGTAGCAGCAATTTGCCCATTGAAGAGCCGTGGTCCGTGATGACTTCGGAAACACGAAACACTTTTTTACCGGACGGAGTTTTGCGAGCCATCTATGAAGCGTACTTCAGCATCAACGTTGATTACCAGCCCTGACCGGTCCTCAGGGTTGCTCCGTATTGCCGGCTCCAGGGGTGCTTTGTGGGGCGCCGCTTTTGTATTTTGCTGTGGCCTGATGTTTTTTCTCGGTCGCAGTTCTGCTGGGATTTCTGATGAGTTGCGTGGTGAAATCCAGACTATGAGGCAGGAGATCCATACGCAGCAGGGTAAGGTTGATCACCTGCGCAGGGACAACGAACAAAGCGTAAATGCGTTGGCGGCAAGACTGGCCGAGTTACAAGCTGCCTCAACCAGGCTTGATGCACTGGGTCAGCGCCTTGCACACATGGGCCAGTTGACTCTGGATGAATTCGACTTTGATCAGCCGGCGCCGGTTGGTGGTCCGGGTGACCTGGCGCCGATTGGCTCCGCCGGTGAAGAAGAACTGGGTTTTGCCATCGCCGCGCTTGGTGAAAAATTGCGCCGCCAGTCATCGCAACTGGATGCGTTGCAGTTTCTGATGGTTAACCGCCAACTTGAGAATGATCTTACGCCAACCGGTTGGCCAGTCAGAAAAGGCTGGATTTCCTCCCGTTTTGGCGAACGCAATGACCCGTTTACCGGTGAGCGTGAAAAACACAGTGGTCTGGATTTCGCCGGTACCCGCGGCACCGATGTACTAAGTGTTGCGAGTGGCGTGGTGATTTGGGCGGCAAACCGTACCGGTTATGGCAAAACGGTAGAAATCGATCATGGCAATGGTTACAAGACCCGCTATGCGCACAGTGACGACCTGATCGTAAAAGCCGGCGACCACGTGAAAGCGGGCCAGGTGATAGCCCAGATGGGTAGCACCGGCAGAGCATCCGCCCCACATGTTCATTTTGAAGTGCTCAAAGACGGTGCGAGAATCAATCCTGCCCGTTTTGTTGGCCAACTGCGCTAGTTGTTAAGGGCCTTCTCTGGTCTTGTAACACGGCGTTACCGACCCCAAATACCAATCGCGCTAAATCACAAAGAATCCTTCACTGATGCTCAATAATATCTTTACAAAAATCGTGGGCAGCCGGAACGATAGGCTGGTCAAGAAAATGGACAAAACAGTCCAGAAAATCAACGACCTGGAAGAGTCGACAAAAACTTTGTCGGACGCCGATATCGCAGCCAAGACCCCCGTGTTGCGGCAGCGTCACGAGGCCGGGGAATCCCTCGACGCATTACTCCCGGAAGCCTTCGCGCTGGTCCGTGAAGCTTCGTGGCGATCCATGGGCCTGCGGCACTATGACGTGCAGTTAGTAGGCGGCATGGTTCTGCACCAGGGAAAAATCGCTGAAATGAAGACAGGTGAGGGCAAGACCCTCATGGCAACATTGGCTGTTTATCTGAATACGCTCAATGGGAAAAGTGCACACGTTGTAACCGTTAATGACTACCTGGCAAAACGAGACGCCGAGTGGATGACGCCCATTTACGAAGCGCTTGGGCTGACTGTTGGTATCTCAATTCCCGGACTGACTCCGGCAGCCAAGCGTGCCGCATACGCCTGTGACGTCGTATACGCCACCAATAATGAACTCGGATTCGATTATCTACGCGACAACATGGCGTTCTCGAGCGACCAGAAAGTTCTGCGCGACTGCAACTTCGCCATTGTCGATGAAGTTGACTCCATCCTGATCGATGAGGCCAGGACGCCGCTCATCATTTCAGGGCCTGCCGATGAGACGCCGCAACTGTACGTTCGAATCAACCAGTTAATCCCCAGCCTGACGGTCGCTGAAATCCTCAACGAGGAAGAGAACGAGTTCAGTGAAGGCGATTTCACCATTGATGAGAAACAGAAGCAGGTTTACCTCACCGAGGACGGCATGGCCCACGTCGAAGAGTTGATGGTTAAATCGGGCCTGTTGAAGGAAGAGGATAGTCTTTACAACGCGCAGAACCTGAACCTGGTCCACCACCTGAACGCTGGTTTGCGCGCACATCACTTGTTCAGCAAGGATGTCGATTACATCATCAAAGACGGTGAGATCGTTATCGTCGATGAATTTACCGGCCGTACCCTGGCCGGGCGGCGCTGGTCTGAGGGTTTGCACCAGGCGATCGAGGCCAAAGAAGGTGTGCCGATCCAACGGGAAAATCAGACGCTTGCCTCGATCACGTTCCAGAATTACTTCCGTCTTTACGACAAGTTGTCGGGCATGACGGGTACGGCGGATACAGAAGCCTACGAATTCCAGTCCATCTACGGCCTGGAGGTTGTGGTTATCCCAACCGCCAAACCGATGATTCGTGATGATAAGGATGACCTGGTCTTCCTGAAATCCGAGGGCAAGTTTGAGGCCATCATAGATGACATCGAAGACTGCGCGAAACGCGGTCAGCCGGTGCTGGTGGGTACGACTTCCATCGAGACCTCTGAATTGCTCTCAGGAATGCTGAAAAAGCGCAAAGCCACACACGAGGTCCTGAATGCGAAGCAACATGAGCGGGAAGCCGCCATCGTCGCCAACGCAGGAAGGCCGTCAGCGGTAACCATTGCCACCAACATGGCCGGTCGCGGAACCGATATCGTTTTGGGCGGTAGCCTGGCTGCTGAACTGGCGGAACTGCCGGAAGATACGACCGAGAGCCAACGTGAGGTGATTACACAGGAATGGCAGAAGCGTCATGAAGAGGTCGTCGAATCAGGTGGCTTGCACATTATTGGCACGGAACGTCATGAATCACGGCGTATCGATAACCAGCTGAGAGGCCGCTCAGGCCGCCAGGGTGACGCCGGGTCGTCAAGGTTTTACCTGTCGCTGGAAGACAGCCTGATGCGTATTTTCGCTTCTGACCGCATGTCGATGCTGATGCAGCGCTTCGGAATGAAGGAAGACGAGGCCATTGAGGCCGGCATGCTCAACCGTGCCATCGAGAACGCCCAGCGCAAGGTGGAAGCGCACAACTTCGACGTACGTAAGCACCTGCTTGACTACGATGATGTGGCCAACGACCAGCGTCGTGTCATTTATCAGCAGCGCAATGAATTGATGGAGGCCGATGAAATCGGTGACACCATCACCGAGATGCGACACGACGTGTTCAACGAGGTGATCAACCAGTTTATCCCGCCCGGAAGTATTGACGAGCAGTGGGAGATACCGCCGCTGGAGAACGCGCTGAGTGGAGAATTTGGGGTAAGCCTGCCGATTTCCGACTGGTTGGATGAAGACGAAAATATCCACGAGGAAGTACTACGGGACCGGGTTGTTGAAGCTGTTGACCAGCATTTCGCCGATAAGGAAGAAATGACCGGAATCGATGTCATGCGGCATTTCGAGAAAGCGCTGATGCTGAACGTTCTGGATCAGCAGTGGAAAGATCATCTGGCTAGCATGGATTACCTGCGCCAGGGTATTGGCCTGCGTGGTTATGCTCAGAAGCAGCCGATGCAGGAATACAAGCGTGAGTCGTACGAAATGTTCACCGAGTTGTTGGGGAGCATTAAGCACGAGGTAGTACGAATACTGGCGCGTGTGCAGGTACAGGCTGAGGAAGATGTCGCGGCCGTTGATGCGCAGCGTCGCCAGGAATCCCAATCCCAGATGGAGTACCGGCATGAAGAGGCGGGGCCTGCAGCTGGTCAAGCACCCGGTCAAGCACCTGAAGCAGCTGTGGAACTGCCGGAAACTTTTGTCAGGGAAGGGCGTAAAGTCGGTAGAAATGAGCTTTGTCC
>CAYUBS010000121.1:0-9007 GCA_964443145.1 uncultured Wenzhouxiangellaceae bacterium
GGCCTGGCCGGTATGGCCAGCATGTCCCTGGCGAGCCTTCGGAGCACAGCGGACGGGCAGTTCAATTCACAAGCAATGCTGATCGGCGAAGAGCTGGCCGATTCGATGCGCGCCAACCTGTCCGGATACGAATCAAATAATTACGCAACCCTGCCGGAGCTGACCGACAAAGTATGTTCACCCGACTCAAAGTGCACGGCCAGCGAACAGGCCCAGTACGATTCGGGCAAATGGCGCACACACGCAGTTGACGAATTACCCGGTGGAATCGCGCACTTCTGTATGGATTCCACCCCTAATGATGGTAATCCAGGCGCTGAGGCCTGTGACGGACTTGGCCTGAACACGATCAAGATCTTCTGGCTGGACAGCCGTAGTGACGACTCACTCGACGACGGCGAGACCTATCAGCGCTATGTCGTGACCGTCATTCCCTGAATTGGAGCATCAATATAATGTCTTTTAACAAACACAACCGCGGATTTACGCTGATTGAAATCCTGGTCGCCATGACGCTTGGGATTGTGCTGACCATGGTGATGCTGGCGCTGTTTTCCAGCGCAAAAAGCAGCTACACCCTGCAGGACGGACTGACCCGTGTTCAGGAAGACGGCAGGATCGCGATGCACGTGGTGGCCGAAGAGGCTAGAAAAGCAGGTTTTCGCAAGCCGGTCTGGAACGACCCGCGTGCCGGCTATTCACCGCTGACCGCAGGGTCTGTTAATGGTGCAAATGGCACCAATGATACTTTGCAGATCATGTACATGGATGACCTCGATTGCGAGGGAAACCGCAACGGTGATTTTGACCCCGAAACAACCGAGGCCCTGGCAATCTACAAGCGGGTCACCTTCGCCGTAGACGACAACCAGAACCTTTTGTGGACCTGTGAGTATGGCGCTTCACCCAGTGAACTAGCTGTGCAACGGGCAAACCAGCCCATCGTGGATGGCGTCGAGAGTTTCCAGGTGCTTTACGGAATCGATACCGACTTCCCGCCGGATTTCAGTATCAATGCCTGGGCCACCGCAGACAGCATCACACCAAATTCGGCCGTATGCTTGCAAAGCCAGTACCTGTGTGAGGTTGGTGGCTTGATCAATGACATGCGTGATGGTTTACCGGTTGCACTGAAAATCGGCATGTTGATCGCCAGCCCGGATAACGTCGGGTCTCAAAGCGACACGCAGACGTTCAACATTCTCGATGTTGCCGTTGCTGCAGCAGACGATAGCAGGCTACGTAAATCTTATTCCACGACCGTCGCGTTAAGGAACCTGACACTATGAAAACGCATACTTTCAGAAATGGACCCGGTCGATCGGGTCTCCCCGCGCGCCAGAAAGGCGCAGTACTGCTGGTAGGGCTGGGTATTTTTGTCGTGCTGGCGTTGCTTGGCGTAACTTATGCCCAGAGCGCCATCATGCAGGAGCGTCTGGCTGGCAACTTTAAAGATTTGAGTGTGGCCTTCCAGTCTGCCGAAGCCGGCACCCGCTGGCCTTCCGCCTGGTTGCAGAGCCTGGGTGGTAACACACTCAGCCGGCCTTTCCCGTGCCGTGGTTCCTGCGATATGACCGCACAGGTATTTGAGGTTGGCGAACTGGAACACTACCCGACACCGCGCGATGAGTTCTGGGCAACGGCCCGCTCTTTCGGGACAGACCCGGGCAATGATGAAGATCTCGGCGTGTCTCTACCGGTAGTGAACAGCCAGCCGAAGTTTGTCATCGAACAGCAGTTTTTCGCTCGGGATGACCTGGCGGGTGATCCGCAGAAAGGCGTGGTCTTCTATCGCGCAACCTCTATAGGTACAGGCTTGAGAAAGAGCAGCGACGCCATCGTGCGTTCCGTACTTGCAAAACGTTTCGAATGAGCTAGAAAACATCTGACTGGAGTTCAAGGATGAACCGCACGATCAGGATTGACCAAACCAAGACCCTTACGGGCACTCTCATTGCATTGACTGCACTGGCCGCGGGTCTGCTCGCGCCATTCACGGCGTCTGCCGCATTGCTGCTGCCGAAGATACCCCTGTTCGTCAATATCAGCACCACACCCAATATCTTCCTGGAAATGGATGACTCGGGTTCGATGGACTGGGATATATTGATGCCAACTCATTTCACCACCTGCCGTTACAACAAGAGGAAAGGCTGCAGTACGCTCGAAAGGACCGGTGAGTTTTATGACTGGACCGGCCAATATTCAAATGGCAACAAGGTCTTCCGTACGTTTGAGTATGTTGAGCACTCCGACGACGATGCCTACAGCGTCGGTTGTTCGGGCAGTAGCAGGCAGGCTGTTGAACGGTGCAACAGTCGCACGGGCACCGCACCCTGGGACTGGCGTGTTCGCAGCGCGAGCCTGAACGTGTTGTTCTTCAATCCAGCCATCGATTACTTGCCCTGGCCTGGATACAGTAATGCCAGCTTCAGTTCCACCCACTCCTATCCCGACCCTGCGCTGTCCGGTTACAACGATACCGACAACATGGCCGGCTTTGTCTATAACTACTGGATTGACGACAAGGGTTTCAATGGTTCACGGCCGGACAAGACGGACGATAATACGTTGCCCAACGGGATCGTCGACGAATGGGACAGCCACGTTGAAGTGACCGTGGATGCAGGTTTGTATACCTGCAAGCTTTACAATTATGCCCCCGACGATAACGGCCTGAACCCAACGATTACCGTGCTGGATGGCACGGATTCCCGTTGCACGGCCGCCCTGGGCACCAATGGTTCGGTATCACAGTTGCAGCAGAATGTGGCCAACTGGTTCCAGTATTACCGCCGCCGTGCCATGGTCGCCAGAGCCTCTGTGGCCCGGGTGGTCACGGACTTGCCATCGTTCCGTTACGGTTTCAGCCTGATCAACGACTATGATGATGTGTTCGTTGAACAGCCTGGACCGCTGGTTAATGACTATACGACACACAATGCCAACCTGATCAAAGAGTATCTCACGCACCCCCAGAAGGCCTATGGCACGCCATTGCGTCGGGGGCTGGAGCGGGTCGGGCGCTATTTTGACGGTGAACTCAGTGGCAAGGACAGTCCAATCGCATCGGCCTGCCAGAAGAATTTTGCCATCCTGTTTTCTGATGGTTACTGGAATGGAAGCAACCCCTCGGTCGTCAGGACGGACGTTGACGGTGATAATGGCGTAGTTTTCAACGGTACGGGTTCAGAAACCCGGGTGCTGCTGGCTGACGTAGCGAAATATTATTACGACAAGGATCTCTCTGATTTACCCGACCTGGTACCGACGGATCAGTTTGACGCCGCCAGCCACCAGCATTTGTCGACCTTCACCATTGGTTTCGGTATCAACGGCTCACTGGTGGATAGCGATGACGACGGCTGGCCGAACAACCTGACCAATGGCAATAAATGGTACCTCTCGGGCGCCAATGATGAGGAACGGCGGGTTGATGATCTGTGGCACGCAGCCTGGAACAGCCGCGGCGAATACATCTCGGCGAAACGGCCCGAAGAGCTGATTTCCGAATTGACCAATGCCATCCTGGACATCAGTGACCGGGTCGGCGGCGCCGCATCAGGCGCCACCAACGGTGGGTCAATCTCCAGTGAATCGAAGGTCTTTCAGGCCAAGTTTGATGCGGCCGACTGGCACGGATCCCTGCTGGCGATCAACGTCAACTCGGCCGACGGAGAACTGGGTACGATTGCCTGGGAAGCCGGCGACATACTAGATACGTATTCTGACTCCTGGTTCACCGGCGGCAGAAAGGTATTCACCTACAATCCAGCAACGGGTAACGGCGGCAGTTTCACCTGGGACGACATCAGTGATGCGCAGAAAGCCCTGCTGAACATTAACCCGGATACGGGTGATGCAGACAGCGACGGGCAGGACCGTCTCAACTTTGTCCGCGGTTCCAGTGCTTTCGAAGGCGGCAAGTTCCGCAGCCGCGAGCACCGCCTGGGCGATATCGCGCATTCGGATCCGGAATACGTCAGCTTCCCGTCGTTCTATTACCCGTTTGGCGGCTATTCGACATTCGCCTATGCGAATAAAGACCGCGATCCGGTCATTTATGTTGGCGCCAACGACGGCATGCTGCACGCGTTCAACGAATCCGACGGCACCGAGTTGTTTACCTTTGTGCCCAACAAGGTCATTCATAAACTGCCGGAGCTTTCCTCGCCTGGTTACTACCATGACTTTTATGTCGATGGATCACCGGTGTACGGCGATATTGAAACCGCCAATGGCTGGAAGTCTGTCCTGGTTGGTGCACTGCGCGGCGGTGGACATGGCTTATATGCGCTGGACATCACGGACCCCGACAATTTTGATGCAAATGATGTCCTGTGGGAATTCACCGACGAAGACGACCCGGACATGGGTTTCATATTTGGCGACCCCCAAATCCGTAAGATGGCCAACGATAAATGGGCCGCCATCTTCACTTCCGGATACAACAATATGGCTGCCGATGGACACGCTTCGCCTGAAGGTAAACAGTTTGTTTACGTGGTTTTCATCAACGAAGGCACTGACGGCTGGTCTTCAGGAGACTATCGCAAAATCGAATTACCCAATGCTGATGGCCTGTCCGCACCTGCAGTGGCTGATATAGACGGCGACGGCGTTGCAGATTTTGTCTACGTTGGAGACCTCGACGGAAATATGTGGAAAGTGGACGTGACCTCCAGTTCTGCTGCCAGCTGGAACGTTTCGTTTGGTGGTGAGCCGTTGTTCATCGCAAAAGATTCTGAAGGTAACCGCCAGGCGATTACCAGCCGTCCCGCCATCATGCGTCACCCGCTGTCTATCCGCGAGGGCGTCATGGTGTTGTTCGGAACCGGCAAGTACCTTGAAGTCAATGACGACGTGGTAGAAGGAGCCCAGGCACAGACTGTGTACGGGATCTGGGATCGCGACGGCTATTACAACAAGGCCCTGGACGAGCGAAGCAGTACTGGCGACCATGATTTCTCCCGCTCCGAGCTGACTCCATCCATCATGTCTGTGGACGCGGGCAGTAATAAGCGGGTGATCCATGACTACGGTCCCGGCACTCCGATCTGGTTCGATGACAACGGTGACCCCGATTCACGTGGCTGGATGGTCGACCTTCCGGTGGAAGGCGAACGTGTAGTGAGAAAGATCATTCTGCGTGACAACATTGCCATCCTGGTCTCCCTGATTCCGGAAGGTGACGTATGCTCGGCCGGCGGTAGTGGCTGGCTGATGGCACTGAACGCAGAAACCGGTAACGCACCGCGTTTCCCGGTCATCGATATCACCGATGACAATTCGATCAATGAAGATGACGTGTTGATGGTGGACAACCCTTACGACGATACGGGCGATGATGTGATGGCGAATCCGGTGGGAATAGAAATGCTGAGTATTCCTAACTTGCCGGCGTTGCTGTACGACGATCGGCCGACGGATCTGGGTACGGTTTTCCCAATTCGCCCGAACTCACCGCGTGGTTGTGGTGCAGACGGCGCCAAGTCATTCACCTACACGACCCGGACCAACGGCAGTGTCGTGATGGTTGCAGCGGCCCACCAACCGTTGGCCTGTGGCCGACAGAACTGGATGCAGACCCACTGATGGATCATGCTGGAGATAATTATGTTTAAGAATGTATGGATAGTTGCCGCGCTGCTGATGCTGACGCCGGTAGCGGCTTTGGCTGAGGCCATCGACGGTAAGCTGGACAGCGTTTCCTTCAACGAGGACCGAATTGAAGTTGACGGCGTTGTTTATGATGTTGTCACCGAAAGCACCCGGGTTATTTACCAGGGTGAGCATATGGGCGAAGAAGATCTTAGCCCGGGTGATGACGTACGCCTGATCCTCGGCGAGCAAAATGGGGGTCGGGGCAAGCAGGTGCTTGAGGCTGTGATCCTGATCCGCGGCAGCAAGTCCGGCCTGGAAAGTTGATCGTCATGGGTAACAAAAAGAGCCAGGGCGGGTTTACGCTGATAGAACTCATGATCACGATCGCCATAATGGCTATCCTGGTGAGCCTGGCGCTCCCGAGCTATCGTCAATATGTACTGCGGACTAACCGAAGTGAGGCCATTGATGGTCTGCTGGCGGCTTCCGCCTGCCAGGAACGGCTGTTCATTCGCAACAATGTTTATGACGCGGCCAGCTGTGGTGGAGCGACATCCAACGGCCACTACGTTGTGGCCCTTGCAACCACCAACGCCAATCAGAATTTTGTGGCGACGGCGACTCCCCAGTCCGGTCAGACCAAAGACAGTTGCGGCGCTCTGACGCTCAGTGATACCGGTGTAAAGGTTGCCGGCGGTAAAACCGGTACCTTTGCCAGGACTTGCTGGGCAGGAAAGAGACCCGCTGGAGGTTCATAACGCACTAGCGGTATGAACTTCGATAGTATTCCTGACGCCATTGATCGGGGCGCTCATAGAGCGCCGCATCAATGATTGACCAGAGGTGAATGATCCAGCCCAGCAGGATTAGCCACAGCACGGCGGTCATCAGGAACATGATGCCTGCCACGACCCAGCGGCCCTGCAACAACTGGCCCAGGCCGGGTATGAAAAAACTCGCCAACGCTGCAATCACGTTTCCACAGGATCCATTTCCCATAAGTATCTCCTTTTCAGGTTTACAAGGTAATAGATGCAGAATTCATGCCAGCAGCTAAAGGCTTGATATAACGTGCCTTTCGGGCTTGACGGGTAGGCCTGGTGGCGTATTGAGCCGGTTTTTGGTTGATTCGACTAAGGGCAGGATGGATTGACGTACCCGGCCAGGCGAATCAGTGCCTGGTCCACGTCTGGGAAGCCTGGATCGCCCCCCGTGTACTGACTCATCGAACCCGGACCACAGCTGAGTTTAAGAACCAGGTCTCCGTTGGGATGCTTCACCACCCGTGCGGGGTCGAAAGCGACGCCAAAATTACCATCTTCAGGGCGCAGCATGCTGATGGTGACACCATTATCCAATGAGCCTTCGCTGGTAATCCCCAGCATCCAGGCCGAACGGCCTTCAGAATCGTAGGTGAACCAGTAAATCAGTGCGGTTCCACCGGCTAATGACTCCACGACGTAGCCCTCACCATCGTGGCTTGGGTCGTACCACAGACCGGTCCGCCAATCGCCTGCCGTATCGGGATCGTCGTTGGTGAAAGCGTTGGAAAGGCGGCTGAGGTCCATGTAGCCGGAATCACCGTGCAACAGGTAGTCGGCTTTGCCCCGCGTGCCGTCGAACATGCTGAGAACCAGGGATCCCACTGGCTCGAAAATGACCTCCGCCGGGTCGAAATCCGGTCCGAAACGGCCGCCGGATGCTTCGAGCAACTCGCGGATAACCATCCGGTGCCCTTCAAACGCGCCGACGCCAAAGTACCAGCGCTGTTTCCCTTCGCGGTCGTAGGTAAACCAGTAGACGACTGCCGTTGAAGGGTTGATGATCTGCACGACAAAGCCCTCGCCGTCGTGGGTCACGTCGTACCAGGAACCGCTGTAGCGGGCGCCAATATTCTCTGGAGTCGGCGCCAGGGTTTGCGAAAACAGGTCGTGGTCCGGCCACTGGGTGACCTGGTTGCGCGCCGTCGCCATTTTGTTATCAAGGCCGTCAGGGCCACCAAGCCATGTGCCCGGTGAGTTCTCATCACGCCGGTTGAAAGAAGCCGCGTAGTCGAAACCGTCCTGCATTCGAACTACATAAGCGGTCGTGCCGGGCAGGCTGCCGTTGTGCCAGGTGTTGCGGCTACCATTGCCGTAATCGCGCACCTGCCAGCCCTGGGAATAGTAATAGGAACCCGGGGGGTAGGCACCGCTCCAATTCTCCGGAAGGCCGAACATGCCGGCCAGCGAAGTTTCATTGAGCAGTGCAGCGGGCGCGTCCGGATCATCCAGGTTGGACAGCCATCGGGCCGCCTCCACCATGGACATGGTCCAGCCGCCAAAAGCGGCGGCATTTTCCATATTAAACGCGCCATATTCCCAGGGTACCAACTGTCCGCTGCCGTCCATCACTGTGGGTCCGACGCGGCCGGAGTTGTACTTTGCCTCGGGGCTGTAGGCACGATGCATTTGTGAGCGCGCCAGGCGGGCATCGTAGATACCGATCTGGTTGAGAACGCTGTCCGCATAAGCACCATAGGAGAGCCCCGTGGCTGCTTCAATCATCTGGCCGGCCAGCATGTACCCGTAGTTGGAATAGTTGTTGACGGTGCCAGGGGCGTTGGCCAGGGCTTTGCCATTCATGAAAGTACGGATATGGGACTTAAGCACCGGGTAATCGGTGCCCAGCGCGCTGACAATGCCCGCATCATGGAAAACCGGGTCGTAGCCGTAACCCTGTGGGCTGTTGAACCCGGCCAGATGCTCGAGCAGGTTTCGAATCGTGATGCCTCCCAGCCTGGGGTCCGCCGTTTGTCCCGGCAGGGGCGTGAGGTCGAGGTATTGAGCAAGGGTATCGGAAGTGGATATGCCCCCGTCCTGTTGCAAGCGATGAACCAGGGTAGAAGTGAGCGGTTTGCTGACACTGGCCATCCTGAACCGGGTTTTCAGGTTAATCGGGTTGGGCGAGTTGTTGCTATAGGCCCTTGCCAGTACCAGTCGGCCCTGCCAGGTAACCGCCAACTGGCCATCCGGAATATCATGGTCCTGCATGAAGGCCAGAATGGCCTGATCAAAACTTTCCAGCCCCGGCACATCCACTCCGTCAGAAACTTGTTGGGCTGCCGCATTGAAGCTGATACCCAGGCCAAGAAGGGCGGTGGATAAAAATAGGCGTGGCGTTTTCATGGTCACTCTCCGTCGTCGGTTTCGGCAATGGGTTGGAAATTCTCTCCGAAAAGCTCCAATTCGTCAATTTTGCCATCCGGCCCGAGCCTGAATTCGGCGAACTCCTTCAGCTCCCACTCTGGATATTCCACCAGGAACGTATCCAGGTGCCAGTGGCTCATAGCTAATCTGACCCGACCCGCATCCAATACCAGGCCCTTTCCTTCACGCTTAATGGTGATCTTGCCCATCGCCGG
>CAYUBS010000122.1:0-8956 GCA_964443145.1 uncultured Wenzhouxiangellaceae bacterium
TCACCTGCGTGGATACAGCTCTGGATGAGCAGGATGGGCTTGCCGGTGGCCTTCATCTGCGTTGGGCTGAACGCGTCATCCGACGAAACGATCACCAACGGCAGATAGAAGCCGAGCCCCGATGTGCCAAAGGTCGAAACGCGGATGTTCTCGGGCGCTGCCTCGGCGATCTTGAACAAAAAGGCTTCAGTCTCAGCGAGGGTCGAGGTGGCCCGGAAGTCGGTCTTCTCGGCCATTGTCAGCCATTCTTCGGGGACCGGTTCCTCGGCAAAAACGACGGTTGAAAAGAGCACAACGGCGATAAGTGCGATTGCCTTCTTCATGCCGGATATTTTAGCCGATCTGGATCCCATCCCGTTGGCGTCTGCGAAAGATCGTCATGGGCACGGGCACGGAAAGGGGGACAGGAAAGGAGACGAGGGCTCGCCCTACGTCAGGGCCTGCGGCAAAAGGACGCCGGATGAGCGGTAACACCAATACCTTGGTGCCTGGAACCTTTACGAGCACCCCGAGGCGAGAAGGCACCGCCGGGTGCGGTGCATCGCCGCCCTCAGCAGGAAGCTGGTGAGATTTGCGGGTTAGTCTCCGAGGGATCGAATATCCACTTTGTCGAGGTAGAAACCGATGTTCTTCATGATGTCATCACGACTCATGACTGTTGGCGACGCCGTCAGAGCTTCGAGACCGGCCCTCAGTCCCTCCGCAAACCGACCGGCGTAAAACCCGCAGATGCACAGGTATTCCAGCACCATTTGGGTGGTTCGCGGGTCCCAGTAGAAGAACTCTTCGGGCGCGGGCAGTGCTCGTGCCTCAGTCAGATACTCGAACGCCTGCGCGTGGTCTCCTTTTCTGATTGCGGCGACGCCCAGATCCAACAGCGGCTCGGGCCGGCTTGGATCCATCTTGTGAGTTCTCAAAAGGGCCTGCTCGAGAGTTGGCCACGGAGCATTCGCTGACCGAAGACAGCGGGCAATGCGTCGGCAAGCCTCCCACGCCTGGTCCTCCCAGCCACCGGCTTGGGCTCGTAGATCGTAGTAGTAGGCTGCCCGTTTCGGATCGCCGATGTCTTCGCAGAACTGACCCAGGTAGAAAAGGGTGTCGGGATCGCCTGGCAGGCGGTCGAGTTCCTCGAGCAGGAGTGTCTCCTCGTCAATCATCCGGGACGACACCAGCGGTTGCGGATCGAATCGTTGGATGTGACACCCCTCAAGCGGGACCCGCCGATCACCTGAGGCGGCACCGTCGTCCGACTGCAATGGCCAGTTTGAGGCGTGCCACCCGCCGCCAGGCCGGACGATTCTCACCGACGGACGTTTGATGGACCCGAGGTGCTCGTTGATCTCGAAACAAGCAATCTCCGGGCTCAGCATGCTCCTGCGAAAGTCGTACAGGGCCATATCCGGCTCTGCAAGTAGAGAGTAGTCGGCGAGACCACCCGCTGCATTCAGAATCGTTGCCCAGGCCTGATTCGAATTCTTTCCATCGATTTCCAGAACCTCTCCCGGCAGATTTTCGAAAAGCTTGTCGACGACTGCGGGACTTTCCGGAGCACTCCGTCTATCAACACCAATGCAATAGGCACCGATATGTGGCAGGTACCTCGCGAGAGTCCTCCATAGGTTGGCAGTGTCGCGATCAATCACCATTGCCAGACAAATTGTCGGATAGTCGTAGTACCAGTCGTGGCGGGAATAGGCGTTTTCGGCACTCGAGGAGAAGGCGTCGAGATAGTGGTCGGGGTAGAACAGACGGCTCGGATAGATTCTGGTCGGCCCGTCGTGCGCTTGGATGACGTTGGTGAAGGCGTAGGGCCCGGTTTCGACCGAGGCATCGACGCTTCCCAGTCGATCCGGATTCAGCTTCCGGATGTGTTCGATCATCTCCTGCATGACCGGGTGGCCGGCGGCACAACCGACGAGTCCATTGGCTACGAGCCCTGGCCGCCGTCGTTCATTTTCGAAGGCCGCGAAGAACTCGTTCTCGAGGAGATCAAGGTCTAGAGGCCTCAGGCAGGTCATGTCCGCATCCACGTAGACCCCACCGTGCCGCTTCAGAATTTCGTAGCGCAGGATGTCGGCCTTGCCTCCAAAATCCTTCATCGCGTCGTACTGGGTTTGGTTCTCGAGAGGGTAGTCAATCGTTTCCTCTGTCCAAACGTGGTACGACCACTGCGGGTGGTTATTTTTCCAGGATTCCATCATCACCGTCGGGCGGGGCCGCGGGCCGAGCCAAATTTGGTGGATTGTCTTCGGTATCACGCCCGCTCCCACGGTGGCCATTCGAAACTCGTTGGGGCGCCCGTCAAACTCCGCCCATCCGAACTCGAGCAAGCAGCCAAACGGCCACCAACCCGATCAGGAGAACGAAGATCCCCGCTCCGGCGGTTCCCATCGTCGGTATGGCGTTTATGGCTGCCGACGCCAGGGCCGGTCCTCCAACTGTCACGATGGTTGCTCCGGCCGACTGGTGGTCGCCGAGTTGACCGTCGATGAGAGTGAACGACGTCCGCGGTCTCGCTCCCTCGCCGGGTATGACCACGGTATCGAAGATCGCGCCCGGCATGTCGTAGAAACCGACAGGGCCGCCAAAGGCGGGAGCCTGAGGTCCGAAATTGCGGTAGGCAGCGGGTGGCCAGATGGAATCCTGGTGGAAAACCACCTCGGTGGGTGCGCTCGCTCCCGAGGAAGCGCACTGGACGGTGAAGGAGACAAATCCGAGAGGGTAGGAAAACCCGGGATCGGCACCAAATGTGTCACCGCCGAGCAGGTTCAATACCAGGAGTTGGTTGCAGCCGCCCGACGGATCAACGGCCACGGTCGCGTAACCCGCGGTGCCCGCCAGGGATGCCACATGGCCTTGCAGCCGGTCGGCCGTGCCGTCGGCGTTGGCATCGCCGTTGTTTGGAGCGGCATCCTCTTCTTCGTTGGAAACACCGTCTCCGTCGTCATCATCACCGACAAGACCACCCGTGAGGGTTGAGGCAACACAGCCCACTTCGACTTTGAAGGAGGTGCTTGAGGCGCTTCCTGCAATTTCCTGGGTGAGGCAGCTGGTCATTGAAAAACTGGGAGATTCCGACATTCCGCCGGAGAGGTTCAGAGTCTGATGTTCAAGACTGAAGCTTGAACTGGAAGCACTCTGGCCGTATACCGGTGCGCACCACAGCATCACCACGGCCAGCAGCAGGCCGATGGGGCCGACGAGTGCGGATCGAGGTCGAAAGTTCATCAGGGAGGTGTCGGTCCAGTGAATCCGGTAGGTCCGGTTGGTCCGGTAGGTCCAATTTGGCCTATCTGGCCCAACGGGCCAGTGGGTCCGGCTGGACCCATATCCCCGGTCGGTCCCTGATCTCCGGTGACGCCCATATCTCCGGTTGAGCCCTGAGGGCCGGCTGGTCCGGAATCGCCGATGGCGCCGGTGGGCCCGCTGGGGCCTTGCGCCCCGGTTACACCGGTAGGCCCAGTCACTCCGGCCTCTCCTGTCGAGCCCGTTGCCCCGGTTGCACCGGTAGGCCCTGCGTCTCCGGTCGTTCCAATGGCTCCTGTCGCCCCGGAGGGTCCAGTGGGTCCGCCAAGGGTGCCGATTGCGTACGCTGCGCTCGTGATTCTCAGATTCGGGGACAAGGTCTCCGAGGCGATGTTCACCTCGAGGTAGCGAAGAGCTCCCAGTGTGTCGCTGGGGCCGCCGACAAAGAGCGTCGATGGGAAGGGAGTCGCGCTTCCAAGTTGCACGTTGAAGAAACCGTTGACGACTGAAACCACCGTGTGGCTTTCGGACCACAGCTGATTTGCGGTTGCGCTTGAGGAGCCGTCGAGGATGCGAAATGCCATCGCATAGTTGCCATCCAAAGGCGCCCCCGTGGCGTCCGCCAGCCGGCCCTGGTAGTTGAGAAGCCCGGGGGCTTCCTGACCAAAAGATTCCATGGCCTGAAAGAGCGAGGACATCGTCGCCGTAACGGCGATGCTCTGCCCAATGAATGACCGGCGTGACGTAAAAGCTGCCATCCGTGCCTCCCGAAGATGGGTATATTTTCTGAGATTGAACCCTCTGACACTACAAATTTTATGCTTCTTGGACTTGGGGGTCAAGCTCCGGTCAGGTACAGATACACTTGGCAGGCCCACGAAGGAGTTGTGGCGTGCCAAGTTTTTGCCTCAACATGATCGTCCGCAACGAGGTCGGGGTGTTGGCCCGTTGCCTCGAATCGGTGAGGCCGTGGATCGACCATTGGGTGGTCGTGGATACCGGTTCCGAGGATGGCACGCAGAGGCTCGTTCGAGATCTTCTCTTCGATATTCCCGGGGAACTCCACGAACGCCCATGGCGAAATTTCGGCGACAACCGCTCCGAAGCTCTCGAACTCGCCGCGGGGTGCGCCGATCACGTGCTCTTTATCGACGCCGATGAAGTACTGATTGCCCGACCGGACTTCTCCTTCCCCGACCCCATGCCCGACGCCCTGATGGTGCGCCACGAGGTGGCCGGCAACACCACTTCGTTCCTGCTCCCGCAGATCGTGCGGAGCGATCTGTCATGGCGATGGCACGGGGTGGTTCACGAGTACCTCGCGACCGAACAGCCCCACAGCCGAGCAGTGGCCCAGGGGCTGTGCACCCGCGGATTTTTCGATGGCGCCCGCAACCGGGATCCACGGGCCAAGTACCTCGCGGATGCCCGCCTTCTCGAGGAAGCTCTTGAGCAGAACCCCACTGACTCCCGTGCGGCGTTTTACCTTGGGCAGAGCTACCGCGACGCCGGCCGGCTCGACGCGGCCGTGGCCGCCTATGCAAGGCGAGCTTCGATGCCGGGGTGGGACGAAGAAACCTGGTACGCGTTGTATCAGGTCGCGGTGCTGAGCGAGCGCCTCGGCCGACCGGTGTCGGATGTGGTCAATGCCTACGTGGTTGCCTCCCAATTCAGACCCGGCCGCGCCGAAGCTCATTGCGAGCTGGCGAGATTTGCCCGCCTTCGCGGCGATCATGCTCTCGCCCTCGCTCACTCGCGCGCCGCCATCGATATACCCCGGCCGGATGACACGCTTTTCCTTGACGACTCGGTCTATGCCTGGCGCTCTCTTGACGAATACTCGGTAGCATCCTTCTGGACCGGCGATCCCGAAGGGTCCGCGGCCGCCTGCCGCCGGTTGATCGAATCCGGAGAACTTCCGGAGTCGGAGACCGATCGAGTGGCAGCGAACCTGCAGCTGGCCGAGGAGAAGATCAAGGGGGCGTCCGGCCGTCGACCGCGAACTCGACGCATGAAGAGCGGAAACGAACTTCCAATTACGGTGACCGTGACCTCGTGCCGCCGGCTGCCGCTGTTGAGGGTGACCCTCGACAGCCTGATGGATCAATGTGGGGACATCGAACGCGTCACCCGCTGGATCTGTGTCGACGACGGTTCGCCCGAGGAAGACCTGCTCGCTTTGGCGAAAGACTATCCGTGGCTCGAATTGGCTCGGACCGACCCCGACGATCGTGGCCAGACGGCGGCGATCCGTCTCCTGTGGTCGCTGGTCGAGACCGATCTGGTTTTCCACATCGAAGATGATTGGAGATTCGGGGAGGAATTTTTCCTCGCCGACCTCGAGAAGGAGATCGGGAGGGCCGATCAACTGGTTCTTCTGTGGGATGGCCGAGAGATCGACCGAAGCTTCAATCCCCGCCACGAATTCATCAACGGCGAGGTCGAGGAAATCGCCAACCGTCATGGCCTGGTCACTCGACCAAAAAATGACAGCGGCTGGTGGTGGCCCGGCTTTTCGCTCAACCCATCGCTGTTTCGCATCGACCGGGTACGGGCGCTCGCTGCCGATGTGCCGGAAGGTGACAACTTCGAATTTGAATACGCTCTCCAACTGCACAAGGCAGGATTTGAAGTACGCCACCGGCGGCTGGAAATCGAGCACCTCGGCGAGATCTCCTCCTATGTCCTGAGCGATCAGGCGCGGCCGACCGATGCGCGAGATCTTGCCAACCGGGTTATTGAAAATTGTGCCGAAAACCCGGGACGAGCGATCGAACTCGCCGCCCACCTCGACATCGAGGCCCTCGGCGACGAGGCGGCGTGTCGTGTCGGGCTCGCAATCGCCACAGCCCACTGGTACCTGGACCGCATGGAGGGACGGGAGGTGCTCCGCCGGCTCTGGCGGCGAAGACACCGTACCGGCTTCCTTTTCTCGCTCGACGCTGCCGAGCTTCTCGGCCATTACGGTGAATCCTGGGAAAGCCTGGTCGGATTCGAGAATTGCACCGGGGACGTGGATGAGGCGTTGGCCCGGCCGGTGGCCGATCGCGCGAAGCTTCGCGAGAAGAAGATGAAGCAGGACCATCCCTCTCACTTCGAAATGCCCGCATCGGCGCCCCGGCTCGAGGGTGGCTCCGGGGTGACCCTGGTCATGACCAGTTGCCGAAGGCTCGACTTGTTGCTTCGTACCGTGGCGTCATTCTGCGCGTGCTGCACCGATCTCCACCGCATCGATCGGTGGATCTGCATCGACGACAACTCTTCGCTTGACGACCGTAACGCCATGGCCTCCCGATTGCCATGGTTCGAATTCGTCTGGAAGGGTCCTGACGATCGCGGCCACGCCCGCAGCCTCCAGATTCTTCACGAAATGGTTGAGTCTCCCTATGTCTTCCAACTCGAGGACGACCATGAGTTCTTTGTCTCTTCCGACTACATCTCGAGATGTCTGCAGGGCCTTTCGGCCGGTACCTCGATCGGCCAGTGCCTCGTGAATCTCAACTATGCCGAGACCCTCGCCGACTATGATCTCGAGGGCGGGATGCCGTTTCAGCATGAAGGCCGATCCTACGCCGCCCATCTCCATGATCCTGAACGGCGCGTCTTCAAGAAGCTCTCGAACGCCCATTGGCCCCACTTCAGTCTGAGGCCGGGGGTGACTCGGACTGAAGTCTGGGACCTGGGCTTTCTCGATGTGCCGTTTTTCGAGAGAGAGTTTGCCGGCCGTTACACCGCCGCCGGCTGGCGCACGATTTTCCTTCCGGACATTCACCACCGCCACATCGGCAAGCTCTCCACCGAACAGGGCGAGAACGCCTACGACCTCAATCGCGTGCGACAGTTCTGATTCTGCGGGCTGATGGACTCTCGAGATATGCGCCGGTCCCTATCCGGACGGCGGCATGAATTGCTCCCCCGTGCGCGGCCAGATAAAGTCCGCCCACTTTCGTCCTCCATCGATATCGCTCCAATCGTCCCGCTGCACGATGAACGAATCTGCTGGGATGTGTGCCCGCCGGTGGGGATGGATCTCAGAGACGATAAACTCATCGATCGATCCGTCTGCTACAGATCCCTTGGCCAGGATCTCGTCGTAAAGCTCCGCCCTGACTCCATATGCATGGTTGCAGTACACATCGCCCTGGAACCAGATCGACGGCGGATCCGGCGCGTCGTAGACCCTGGTGCACAGCCCGCCCAAATATACGAGTTGCCACCCGTCGGGAAAGGGTGGGAGAGTTGCGAGATCGCGAACGACACAGATATCGTCCTCCACGATCAGCACGCTCGGATAACCCTTGTCGCGGGCGCGCTCGATTGCACTCAGGTGGGATTCTCTGTTCCCCTTCTTGGGATCCGGGTGGGGAGATGCCTCGAGGAAGTGAACCGGATATCCGGCGAGCAGAGCGTCCATTCGGCGTCTACGGTCCGGCCGACTCGTCATGTTGATGCACACGATCTCGGGGATATCGGTGCCCGGGCCAATCCGGTAGGGACCGAGGAATGGCGGGTGAAGGAACCGTCGACCGTCATCATCCAACTCAATCGGTTCTTGGTCTTGAGTGGTGCTCATGTCAGATCGGCAGGTCGCCGACGAGGTCGACAAAGAGATTCTCTTGTGTCGCGAGATAGTCGGGATCGATGGTGTGCAGATAGCGTAGTCCCCAGATCGTCTCCCAGAGATGTGCGGTGTAGGACGCCCCGAAACGCGTTTCGAGCAACAGCGCACGCTCCTCGGACGGTAGATCGGCGAAGACGAAGTCTTCGCGAAAACTGAAGGGCATAAATGATTCGACGGGCTCGACGTGGGCCAGTTCTGGCCGCTCCAGGATGAGTTCGTGCGGCGTGACCACGGCGTGGTGCGCCCAGTCGTCTCCGATTTCCATCCGCTCGTACCACTCCCGGAGGAACGGGCTCTCGGGCGCAGCCATGATGACCGCATTGGTCACGCTCGCAAAGTCGCGAGGGTCGCTCGAGTAGGTACCCTCACGGCCTTCGAGATAGCACTCCCCACCGATCACGCAGGAGTACCTGCGAAGAGGGTCGAGCGAGCGGAGGGTCAGAACATCTATGTCCAGATAAATCCCACCCCGCTCGATCAATTGCTCGAGCCGAATCACGTCCGACTGGTGCTGGTAGGCGTAGATCCTCCTCCCTCGAAACTCACGGACAGGTTCCACTGGTTCGAAGGTGACCAGGGGTTTTATCCTCTCCCACCAGATGCTCTCAACAGGCTCCCGTCGCCCGTGAACGATGATTTCGTCGGGATTCAAGCGATGGTGGGCGGAGAGGATCGCCAGCGAGTGGAGGAAGTTGAACGGAGTGTAGTCTCCGAGAAAAATGAAATGGACGAGATTGGGAACGAGGAGTTCCGGGGCTTCGTTACCATCCGGAGATTTCGCCGAATCCTCCTGTTTTGCCGCGAGTTTTGGGATAGAGCGTTCCTTCTCCACAGGTCGAGCTTACATCCACCACGCTCGAAATACGTTGCAGTTTGTGACGCCCATAATCGTGCCGGGCACCAAGGTATTGATGTTTTATGGCGGCAACGAGCCAGGTACCGACGCGATGAACCTGTGCTCGGGTGTTTTCTACGCCCCCGCCTGCGGCATCTCGGTCTGCTCCATCATGGACAGGGCCTCGGGGCGGGGGGCATTTTTTGCCGCGTCCCAGTAGGGGGAGAGCCGGCGCAGGCTGGCGACGATCTCGG
>CAYUBS010000123.1:0-8829 GCA_964443145.1 uncultured Wenzhouxiangellaceae bacterium
GCTTTTTAAACCCATACTCCCTTAGCAGGGGAGCGCCTTCAGCCACTCGGCCACCTCTCCGGAACTTTAAATTGTATAGGCTCGTTTATCGAAACCTCTTGCGCTCTCCGGGGAGCGCGTTATTCCGGGCATCCTGCCCTCCACCCCTTCGGGGCCGTCTTCGCTTTGCTTCGACGTTCCCATTCGCTCCCGGCGAATGGGTCAGCCACTCGGCCACCTCTCCGGAGGCGGTATTTTATACGTTTGTACGGAATTCTGGAATAGGCAAATCTCCGGTATTACCGGAAATTTCATTCCTAACAGCTGATTAACGGTCGTTTGTGGGATTTCCCTTACCATCGGCCCTTTCTTTCAGGATCCGTTCGTAAATTTCTTCCCGGTGCACCTGGACGTCGTGCGGCGCTTCTATGCCGATACGTATCTGGTTACCTTTTACGCCTAATACCGTTACTTTAACATTATCACCGATGACAAGTTTCTCTCCGATCCTTCTTGTCAATATGAGCATATAAACCTTCCTTTGGTTTGGGACACATCATGTATCCGCGCTATTCTTATCTTCTACGCTTATGCCAAAACCATCGCGAGACGATTAAATTTGTAATGCACAACCTTCTTCGAGTTGCCATTACGCCAATTCCCTTCGGTTTGGTGCGGTCAGAGTCAGCTATTTTCTGCGACCCAGTCACGTACCGTTTCCAGTGCCTCATCCAGATTTTCCGGTTGAGACCCGCCGGCTTGCGCAAAGTCCGGGCGTCCACCGCCCTTCCCGCCGACTTGTTCTGCGACGAAGTTTACCAGATTGCCCGCCTGAATCCGAGCAAGTAAATCTTTGCTGACTCCGGCGGCCAGCCTGACCTTACCATCATCCGCGCTTCCAATCACCACCAGTGATGTTCCCAGGCGTTCCTTGAGCCGGTCTACGGTATCTCGCAGCGACTTAGGATCAACATTGTCCATACGCGCCGCCAACACGTTGATTCCATTCACTTCGACCGCGGAATCAGCGAGTTCGTCACCACTGGCGCTGGCCAGTTTTGATTTCAATTCCTCGAGCTCTTTCTCCATTGCCTTGCCACGATCGAGAATCTGCAGCAGACGATCTTCCATTGCGCCCGGTGCGATCTTCAGCACCCGCGCCAAATCTTTCAGCTGTACATCCATAGTCTGGATGCGCTCAACTGCTGCCTCACCCGCTACCGCAACGATTCGGCGGATACCTGATGCGATGGCGGCTTCCTCAACTATTTTGAACTGGCCAATATCACCGACCCTCGCAACGTGCGTACCGCCGCACAATTCCACGGAAAAATCACCAAAGCTGAGCACACGCACCTTGTCGCCGTACTTTTCGCCAAACAGCGCGGTGGCTCCGGTTTCCAGGGCGTCGTCAAAGCTCATCACCTGCACGTCGGATGCCGGGTTGACGCGAATTTCTTCGTTTACCCTACGCTCGACCTCAGCCAGTTCCTGCTCGGTGACTGCGCCCGTGTGCGTGAAGTCGAATCGAAGGTGGTTCGGAGCAACCAGGGAGCCGCGCTGTTCAACGTGATCACCAAGCACTTGTTTGAGTGCTGCGTGCATCAGGTGAGTCGCAGAGTGGTGCAGCACAATGGCCTGACGGCGCGCAGCGTCCACATCAGTGGAAACAACCTGTCCGGTCTGGATCCGGCCGCTTTTCAATTCACCGATATGGCCAAAAAACGTACCCGCAATCTTGATGGTGTCCAGCACTTCAAAATCAGAGCCTTCGTGCCGGATTAAGCCAGTGTCACCCACCTGCCCGCCGGACTCGGCATAAAACGGGGTTTTATCCAGCAGTAATACCGCTTCTTCACCGGCATTAATTTCATCAACCTGATCGCCATTAACTAAAATGGCCGTCACCTTCGAATCGGCACACGCCAGCTGTTCATAGCCCAGGAACTGCGTTGGGTCGAGGTTTTTGATGGTCTCGGTAGAAATCTGCGCCTGCTGCGCGAACTTCCCTGACGAACGGCCGCGTTCCTGCTGCTTGGCCATTTCCTGCTTGAAACCCGCTTCGTCCACCGCCAATCCGTTTTCACGGGCAATGTCCTGAGTCAGGTCGAGTGGGAAGCCGTAAGTGTCGTACAACAAAAATGAAGTGGCGCCATCGATCTGCCCGTCTTTCGTTTTCGACGAGTCCGCCATCACATCCTTGAGAATGCCCATGCCGGTATCCAGCGTCCGCGCAAATCGCTGCTCTTCGTCCAACAGGGCCTGCTGGATTGCGTCAGCCTTCTTGCGTAACTCGGGGTAGGCATCGCCCATCTGGCCAACCAGTGGTGCCACCATCTGGTTGAAGAAGGGTTTCTTCATGCCAAGCTTGTAACCGTGGCGAATCGCCCGCCGGATGATCCGCCGCAGCACGTAGCCGCGTCCATCGCGCGAAGGAATCACACCGTCAACGATCAGGAAGGCACAGGCGCGAATGTGGTCCGCAATGACATTCAGTGATGCATTTTTGGGGTCTTTGCAACCGGTCAGTTCCGCTGCGGCCTGCGTCAGGGCAAGGAACAGGTCAATCCGGTAGTTGCTGTGGTGATGCTGCAATACGGCGGCAAGGCGCTCCAGGCCCATGCCGGTATCCACACAAGGGGCCGGCAGCGGGTTCATAGTGCCGTCCGCAGCACGATCGAACTGCATGAAAACCAGGTTCCAGATCTCTATGTAGCGATCACCGTCTTCGTCCGGCGAACCGGGAGGCCCACCCTCAACGCCCGGGCCATGGTCATAGAAAATTTCGGTGCACGGCCCGCAAGGACCGGTGTCGCCCATCGCCCAGAAATTGTCGCTCTCGAATTTCGCCCCACCCTTCTTGTCGCCGATCCGGATCACGCGCTCTTCGGGTACACCGATTTCCTGCGTCCAGATATCGCGCGCTTCATCATCTGTGATGTAGACCGTGACCCAAAGCCGATCCGCCTGGAGTCCGTAGACATCCGTCAGCAGTTCCCAGGCGTAGCGTATGGCTTCTTCCTTGAAATAGTCGCCGAAGCTGAAATTACCCAGCATTTCAAAAAAGGTGTGGTGCCTGGCGGTATAACCCACCTGGTCCAGGTCATTGTGCTTGCCACCGGCCCGGACACAACGCTGGGAAGACGCAGCACGTTGGTAATCGCGCTTCTCAGCGCCGAGAAAAAGGTCCTTGAACTGAACCATGCCGGCGTTGGTAAACAGCAATGTAGGGTCGTTGGCCGGAACCAGCGAGCTTGACGCCACTTTCTGGTGTCCATGGGCGGCAAAATAGTCGAGAAAATCCGAACGTATCTGGTTGGTTGATTTCACAGGAATTTATTCGCTATATTCAATGAATACTAAAGGATAGCGAAGTGTACCTAATCCGGAGTTGAATGAGTACGGTTAAGCGCATCCATGGACTGGCCGTGGGTGAATCCCCGGCTGGTCAACCTGCGGTAGTACTTTTTCTTCAGTTCAAAATCGATCGGTCCAATGCGCTGGCGTTCCAGCCATTGGACAGCAAGCTCCGGCCACTCTTCGGAACGGGCACCCAGCTCGCGGGATATCAGGTAGTCAGAAACGCCTTTGCTGCGCAGGGCGGCCTTGATTTTAAGGGGACCCTGGTAACGCTGCACCCGAAAGCGCACGAAGGCCTCGGTATAGCGCTCATCGGAAACAAGGTCTTCTTCGGCGAGCACACCAACCAGTTCATCAATGTTATCTGCCTCCGGCCACTTCTGACGAAGCCGCCGGTTCAATTCGAAAATGCTGTATTCGCGACGCCCGAGCAGGAGATAAGCAAACGCCCTCATGTCATTTAATGAGGGCGCATCCTTTTCTTCGCTGGACAAGAACTTACTCTGCGGCAGGTTCTTTCGCAGCCTCTGCTTCAGGCTTGGCTTCAGGCTTGGCCTCAGGAGTGGTCTCAGGCATTACCTCGGCCCGAACCTGGCGATTGATGCTCTCGGCCATTTCCGGGTTGTCCTTCAGGAACTGGCGGACGTTCTCCTTGCCCTGGCCAATCCGGTCACCCTGGTAGCTGTACCAGGCGCCTGATTTATCCACGAAACCGTGCTTCACGCCCAATTCAATCAGTTCACCCTCGCGTGAAATACCTTCACCGTAAAGGATTTCGAATTCAGCTTGCCTGAACGGCGGTGCCATCTTGTTCTTCACCACCTTGACACGGGTCTGGTTGCCGACAATCTCGTCGCCCTTCTTGAGCGCGCCGATGCGCCGGATATCCAGCCGGACCGAAGAGTAAAACTTCAGTGCGTTACCGCCTGTGGTGGTCTCGGGGCTGCCAAACATAACGCCGATCTTCATGCGGATCTGGTTGATGAACACAACCATGCAACCGGAACGCTGGATGTTGGCCGTCAGCTTGCGCAGGGCCTGCGACATAAGGCGGGCTTGCAAGCCGACGTGAGTATCGCCCATATCGCCCTCAATCTCCGCTTTAGGCGTTAGTGCAGCCACAGAATCGATCACCACCATATCAACCGCGCCGGAGCGTACCAGCATGTCGGTAATTTCCAACGCCTGTTCACCGGTGTCGGGCTGCGAGACCAACAGATTTTCAACGTCAACCCCCAGTTTTTCCGCATAACCCGGGTCGAGCGCGTGCTCAGCATCAACAAAAGCTGTCGTGCCGCCCGCCTTCTGGCATTCGGCAATCGCATGCAGCGTCATCGTGGTTTTACCACTGGATTCCGGACCATAGATCTCAACCACCCGCCCACGGGGCAGCCCGCCAATTCCCAGTGCCAGATCCAACGTGATCGAGCCGGTTGAAACAACCTGGATACCCTCTCCCGCTGCGCGATCCCCCATCCGCATGATGGCGCCTTTACCGAACTGGCGCTCGATCTGCTGAAGCGCACCCGCGAGGGCCTGTTTCCTGTTGTTATCCATGTTCCTCTCCGTTTCTTTTTTAGGCGCCTTCAGCGCGGTTGCAGGCAATTATGACACAGCCCAAAGTGCGGCTTCAGCCGAAAATTGCAGTACGCGAATAAATCCTACACAAGTCTGCGAAATCTCACTTACAACTCTGCCTTCCAGTGCCCAATAGAGTTGTATTTGACGCCGTTCCCAACGTTGACTGACTCGATCAGGTCAAAGCCGTTCAGAGGCCACGCAATCTCGACGGGTGCCATTATCGGGCCTTGCTTTCTCAATTTGCGATAAAGCGTGAGATGAAATTTCCAGACCTTGCGGTCATGCCCAATTCCGCCTGCGAGCAACGCACTGACCAGTGCCTCCTGAAACACCAGCAGTTCCTGCGGAATTTCATCCGCGCCCAGCCAGGCCACCCCGGCATGCGGGAACTGTCCAAAACGATTCATCACTACGCGGCAGGGTCTGAAAGACAGGCCAGATGCGATATTCTGTATTTCGGGAATCAGTTCTGCTGGCTGCATACCCAGGAAAGACAGCGTGGCATGGAACTGCGCGGGCTTTGCCGCCCGGCCCGACAAGGCCAGTGAATGCTGCACCTGTTCGACCTGGCGGCGGACCTTGGCATCCGGCACCAGTGCAAAAAACAGACGGCGCCCCTTACTCATGCCTGCAGTCGTTCGATCAGCCCCTGTAGCGCGTGCTCAACCGTCTGACGGCGCACGGCGTCACGGTCGCCGTGAAACCGCTTCAACTCAGCGTCGTTGCTACCTTCCGTCGACCAGCCGAACCAGACTGTGCCCACCGGCTTATCTGCAGTGCCGCCATCCGGGCCCGAAATTCCGGTAACCGCCACGGCAATATTCACTCCGGCCCGGAAACGCGCGCCCTGAGCCATCTGCAGAGCAACTTCGCGACTGACCGCACCCGCTGTTTCCAGCAAGCCGGCACCCACCCCGAGCAGTTCCTCTTTCGCCGCATTGCTGTAAGTGACAAACCCGCGATCAAACCACGCTGAACTGCCTGCCAGATCAGTACAGCACTTGGCGATCCAGCCACCGGTGCAGGATTCGGCCGCAGTCATCATCCAGCCCCTTTCGGTGAGTTTCACCGCGAGATCTGCTATCAGTTTTTCGAATTCGGCAGCGCCTGGAGGTGTGAATTCATTCACAGACTGTTCCTCGATCTTTCAGCATCGTTCCGCATTAAGTTACACTTCTCCAGATGTCTTCACCAGCCCCGCTCAAGTCCGCCAAAAAGTCAGCCAAAGGAACCCCCGGGCACACGCCCCTGATGACGCAGTACTTCAGCATTAAATCGGAGTTTCCGGACACCCTGTTGCTTTTCCGCATGGGTGATTTTTACGAGGTTTTCTACGACGACGCCAAACGGGCAGCGAAACTACTGGATATCACGCTGACCACACGCGGTGAGTCCGGCGGCGCGCCCATACCGATGGCCGGCGTGCCCTACCACGCGCTGGACAACTACCTGGCACGCCTGGTGCGGTTGGGTGAGTCTACCGCCATCTGCGAACAGGTCAGTGAGCCCACGGGCAAGGGCCTGGTTGAACGTAAAGTTGTCCGCGTGGTGACCCCCGGCACGATTACCGAGGAAGCATTACTGGAATCGCGCCAGGAAAACCTGCTGGCCGCACTGGCAGGCTCCGGCAACCAACTGGCCCTGGCCTGGCTGGAACTGGCTTCCGGCCGTTTCCTGGCCCAGCAACTGGGTTCGCTGGAAGAAGTAGAGGCCCAGCTGGAACGCCTGCAGCCTGCCGAACTACTGATCGAGGAAGGACTGGACCTGCCGTTCGCCAATGCCGAACGTGTCCGGCCACGCCCACCCTGGAAGTTTGACCCGGAGCAAGCCAACAAACTGCTCTGTGAACAATTTGATACCGCAGATTTACGGGGCTTCGGCATCGAAGATGCTCCGGTAGCCATCACAGCAGCCGGAGTCCTACTGGACTACCTGCAGGAAACCCAGCGCACTGCCCTGCCCCATTTGCGACAGATTCAGCTGGAGCAGCAAGACGAATTCCTGCACCTGGACGCGATCAGCCGCCGCAACCTGGAAATTGAGACCAGTCTGGGCGGGGACAAACGCGCCACGCTGGTGCATGTCATCGATTCATCGGTCACGGCCATGGGCGGGCGCTTATTACGCCGCTGGCTGGGCAGCCCGTTGCGCAACCGCGATACTCTGGCCCGCCGCCACAACGCCATCGGCGCATTGCTGGCCGGGCACCGTTACGAGTCTTTCCGGGACGAACTGCGAGGTGTTGGCGACGTGGAGCGAATCCTTTCCCGGATCGCCCTGAATACTGCACGGCCCCGCGACCTGACCACCCTGCGCTATGCGCTGGGCGCGTTGCCCCGACTGGCGACCATCCTGGACAGCGGTGATGCCGAGTTACAGGAAACGATCGGTAACGTGCCGCTTTTCCCGGATCTGCACGAATTGCTGGAGCGCGCCATCATCGACGAGCCGCCCATGCTGATCCGCGATGGAGGAGTGATAGCGCGGGGTTACGATGAAGAGCTGGACCAACTGCGGGGGTTATCCGAGAACGCCAGCGAGTTCCTGCTCAACTATGAAAAAGAACAGAAGGAACAAACCGGGATTCCCAGCCTGAAGGTAGGCTACAACCGGGTGCATGGCTACTATATTGAAATCACCCATGCACACCAGCAGCTGGTGCCGCCCAATTACACCCGCAAGCAGACACTGAAGGCTGCCGAGCGCTACATCACCGAGGAACTGAAGACTTTCGAGGACCAGGTGCTGTCCAGCCGTGAACGTGCGCTGGCCCGGGAGAAGCACTGCTACAGCGAACTACTGAATACCCTGATGGGCGAACTGATCCCTTTGCAGGAAATGACAGCACAGGTCTCTCGCCTGGACGTCTTGTGCGCGTTCGCCGAACGGGCCCTGCGCCTGGACCTGGTCAAGCCGGAGATGTCCGACCAGGATGGCCTGAATATCGAAAATGGCCGCCACCCGGTAGTTGAGCAAATACAGGACGACCCATTCACACCCAACGACATGCGCCTGGATGATGAAACCCGGATGCTGATCATCACCGGACCCAATATGGGCGGCAAATCGACCTATATGCGCCAGGCCGCCTTGATCATCCTGCTGGCTCACGCTGGCAGCTGGGTTCCGGCCCAATCCGCCATAATCGGACCCATCGACCGGATCTTCACCCGCATCGGCGCCGGCGACGACCTGGCCCGCGGGCGTTCGACCTTCATGGTGGAAATGTCGGAGACGGCTAATATCCTGAACAACGCCACCGCGCGCAGCCTGGTACTGATGGACGAGATCGGCCGCGGCACCAGCACCTACGACGGCCTGGCCCTGGCCTGGGCCTGCGCCATACACCTGGCGCGTAAAGTCGGCGCCTACACACTGTTCGCCACTCACTATTTCGAACTGACCCGAATGGCCGAGATGGAACCCTCTGTCGCCAATGTGCACCTGACCGCCGTTGAACACAAAGACCACATCGTATTCCTGCATTCGGTCCAGCCCGGCCCCGCCAGCCAAAGTTACGGCCTGCAAGTCGCGGCCCTCGCCGGCATCCCCAAAACCGTCCTCAGGCAGGCCCGCCAACACCTGGCCACACTGGAACAGCAACAAAACGCCGATGGCCCCCAAATGGGCCTGTTCGACCAGGCAGCCTTCATTGAGCCGGAAGAGTGTGAAGAAGAAATCGAAAACGCAGCCCTGCGGGAAAAACTCGAAGAAATCGACCCCGACTCCCTCACCCCCCGGGAAGCACTGGCGCTCCTGTATGAACTGAAAGACCTTTAGCGGGCGGGAACACTCGATGACTAACAACGTAAGAATAGACAAATGGCTCTGGGCCGCCCGCTTCTACAAAACCCGCGCCGTCGCCCGCGACGCCATCAAAGGCGGCAAAGTCCAACTCAACGGAGCCCG